>JAFAYS010000723.1 GCA_019240175.1 Chloroflexota bacterium
AAGTACCTACTTCCCCCTTCTCCTGTGGCAACGGGAGAAGGGGTGCCCGAAGGGCGGGGATGAGGGCCAGCTTTCCTCCTCGCCTACGCGAAACAGGGGTGAGGACCTGTAAATCACGAAGCAGATTGTAAAGCAATGATAATCACTACTATTCTCATTTGCTTGATCTGATGAGGATATATATCACGTAATTAATTGACAAGTGTTTACACCATGTATATACTGCCGCCTATCTTTTACAGCCTCGTCTACCGATCGAGATGACTACACAGTCTTGGTTGGTTGCGATGAAAGGAATATCTCATGATCGCCGAAACCCGCGTTACAACCGACAAATCAGCCATCTATATGAAGCAGCTCTGTCGTCACTTCGGTCACAAAGTCGCCGTCGAGTTCAATGACGAGCGCGGATCGATTGAATTTCCATTCGGCGTGTGTGAGCTGACCGCCGAGCCGAATGTGCTGGTTATGCGTGTCAATGCCAACAACGACGAAGACTTTGCACGCATTAAGGGCGTCGTGGGTGGACATTTAGAGCGCTTTGCCTTCCGCGAAGAGCTTCAGGTCCAGTGGCCGGCGTAAAGCAGCGTATGCACAAGCGATTGTTTGGCGTCACGCTGGTGCTATACGACCTGATCCAAACGCTGAATGCCTATCCCAATCCAGATCGATCAAGATCAGCAGCTTTTTCAGCAAGATCCTGGAGGAGCTGATTTTTTTAATCGGCTGGCGCAGGTTGCCTGATACGCGAAAAAGGGAAGAACCAGATCGAGGCGCGCAGGTGCTGCATTCGGTATAGTTCCGTCACCGCACGCCGGATCGACCCACCGAGAGAAAGAAGGCAACCATGACCACTCCCCCTAACGGAGCAGCGCTCAGCGCGGCGGAAGCGCTTGTGCTGCAAAATCCTGATCTCAATCAGGGCCGCCAGGCTTTCAAGCTGACGCTGATGGAGCTGCTGGCCCGCAAGCTGATCACGTTGCGCCACGAAGAGCAGCGCCTTTCGTTTGGCCGCACGCGCAAAACAGATTATCTCCAGATCAGCTCGGATGCGCAGACGCGAGTGGCCGGCAGCCCAGCCTTTGGGGCCGCGCTGGCAGCTGTGGCCCAGGCGCGAGCCAAAGGTGCCGACGCGACGATCCCGCAGGTGGTACAGCAGGCGCGCAAAAGCTTTGGCTCCGACCTCGGCAAATTCCAAAGCGAGCAGATCATTCCGGCGCTGATCAGTCGTGGCCTGATCGAGCAGTACACCAAGAAGCGGCTCGGCCTCTTCAACACCACGCGCTACCGTCCGACGGCGGCGGGTGAAACGCTGCGCCAGGAGATTACCGGCCATCTCAGCCAGGCCCGCGCGCTGCCCTCGATGGTCGATCACGATCCGGCCAGCGCCGCCGCGCTGATCGCGACGCTGGGCAGCACGGTGCTGCTGGTCGACGAGCTGAAGCCGCACTATGGGCGGATCTCGCAGGCGCTCAACGCCGGTCAGGGCGGCGACGGCGGCTTCGACAGCTTCGACAGCGACGACTCCAGCTTTGACGGCTTCGACGCGCTCGGCGATAGCTTCGACTTCGATCTGTCGGCCTTTGACGCACTCGACAGCAGCCTCGATGCCTTCGACAGCAGCTTCGACAGCGCCGACTCCGGCAGTGATGGCGGCGACGGCGGCGACGGCGGTGGCGGCGGCGACTAAGCGCGGCGATCCACAACCCAGCAAGCTTCCCGGCACCTCGGTCGACGTCGATCGAGGTGTTTGATCTTTTCCAAAAGTTGACAAATGGTTTAGAGTAGAACCGCTTCCGTGAGTCGATGCTCAGCGCGGAAAGGAGGACGACAGCTATCGTTCGACGTTATCCAACCTGTACCAATCGCTCAACCTAGCAAGGATACACGCATGAAACGACAATCATCGCGAGCAGCGCTGCTCGTCTGCCTCAGCCTGCTGCTGGCGGCCTGTGGTGCAGCGCCGCAAATCCCCAGCGCCGACGCAACCACAACGGGCGTCGCGGCAACCGCAGCCGCACCCGAGGGCGACCCGGCAGCCGGTGCAGATATCAGCAAAACCATTCCCGAGATTCCGATCAACACCACGATCGCAGAGCAGGGCAGCCTCACGCTCGACGTGTGGATGGCCGCCGACTACTACCAGACCGCGCCGGTCGAGGCCGTCTTTGCCGCCTTCCAGCAGGCCTATCCCAACGTCAAGCTGAACGTCAGCGGCTACGAGTGGGGCGACATGCAGAACCAGGTCAAGCTGGCCGTGGGCACCGGCACCGCACCCTGCGTCAGCCACGGTCACCCGTACGCCATGGGCGCGCAAGGCTTCGCCGAAGACGTGACCGAGCTGTGGACCGCCTGGCAGCAGAACGATAAGTTCATGGCAAGCGCGGTCCAGGATGTGACCTGGAAAGAGCGCGTCTACGGCATGCCGCTCGACATCAACACGCTTTTCACGATCTACAACAAAGAACTGTTCGCCAGCGCCGGCGTGCCTGAGCCGACCGCCGACTGGACCTTCGCGGATGCGCGCGACGCCGCCCAGAAGCTGACCAAAGACGGCGTCTACGGCACGGTGATCTCGGCCTCTTCGTGGGCCATGAGCGGCATGATCGTCGCCAACGGCGTGGACCTGCTCAAGACCGAGAACGATCAGATCAAGGCCAATCTCGACGATCCCAAAGTGATCGAGGTGCTGGCCAACATCTCGGAGCTGGGCCACAAAGACAAGGTCAGCCCGATTCCGCCGCAGACGCCGCGCCAGACCGACGCGCCGGTCGCGATCTTTGGCGCGGAGAAGGCCGCGTTTTTCTTCAGCGGCCCGTGGGATCTGGCGCGCATCCGCAAAGAGGCTAAGCCGGATCTGATCGGGAAAGTCGGCACCGCGCCGCTGCCCAACGGCATGACCGGCCAGACCGACGGCTCGGTGCTCGGCGGCGGCTCGCTCTGGATTCCCAAAGGTTGCCAACATAAAGACGCGGCCTTCGAGCTGCTGAAGTGGTTCACCACCAGCAGCTACCAGATGGGCATGGTGCAGGATCAGGCGCGCTACCCGGTGATCGCCGAGCTGTACAACACCACCTACCTGCAAAACGACACGCTGGCGCAGCCCTTCTACGAGCAGCTCAAGACGGCGGCTCCCTACGCGCTGGAGCCGTACGCGGACGCCGCGAAAGCCTGGAACGACGCCGTGCGCGCCGCGATGGATGGCGGCAACGCGGCAGATCTGCTCAAGACCGCGCAAACCGCCGCACAAACCGCGATCGATCAGGCCGAGGGCCAGTAGCACAGTCGCGCCAGTCCCATGCACAATCGCGGCGTGGGACCGCGCCCGGAGAACGCGCATGTCAACATCTCTCGAACGAGTACAGCCGCGCAGCGCCGGGTTTCGTCTGAGCAGCGCCCGGCATCAGCGCTGGCTCTACGGCTACCTGTTTATCGCGCCCGCGCTGCTGGTGCTGTTCGTGTTCGTGCTGCTGCCGATCGTTGTCGCGATCTATCTGAGCTTCACCAGCTACAATCTGATCGAAGCGCCGCGCTGGGCCGGGCTGGCGAACT
>JAFAYS010000844.1 GCA_019240175.1 Chloroflexota bacterium
GGCTGCCGCAAGCGCCTGCGCCGTCGCGTTCGGATCGTCCGTGGCTGCCCGCAGATCCTGTTCAACCAGGTCCAGCCCCAGCGTCGGCGCGATCACCTGCCAGGCCTGGCCGTCGCGCTCCTGAAAGGTGGTGCGCAGAGCAGCGTGGCGATCTACCAACTGCTGTAGAGTGTGGCGCAGCGCGGCGACGTCCAGCGCGCCGTGGAGCCGGAGTGCCAGCGGGATATTGTACGCCGCTGTGCCCGGCACCAGCTGCTCGACAAACCAGAGGCGCTGCTGGGCAAACGACAGCGGCAGCGGCACGTCCTGTGCGATCGGCTGGATCGGCGGGAGCGTGGGAGCGGCAGCCCGCTGCTGCGCGGTGATCGCCGCCGCCAGATCGGCGAGGGTTGGGCATTCAAAGACCACCGCCAGCGGCAGGTCGACCGCAACCAGCGTGCGCACCTGCGCCAGCATCCGCGTCGCCAGCAACGAGTGCCCACCCAGCGCGAAGAAGTTCGCCTGCCGGGTGACGGGCGCGCCGGGCAAGAGCTCCACCCACAGCGCCGCCAGCAGCTCTTCCACCGGCGTCTGCGGCACGTGCTCACTGGCATCCGCAGGCGTCAGATCCCACTGCGGCACCGGCAGCGCCTTGCGGTCGACTTTGCCGTTGGGTGTTTGCGGCAGCCGCTCAAGCACCACAAACGCCGACGGGATCATGTAGTGTGGCAGATGCGCGCCAAGCAACTGGCGCAGTTCGCTCGGCGTCGGCGCGCTGGCCTCGGTACGCAGCGTGATGTAGCCCACCAGGCGTTTTTCGGCGAGAGCGTCTGCGCCCACAGCATCTTCACGCGCCACGACCACGCATTCACTAACCTGCGGATGTGTCGCCAGCACGGCCTCGATCTCGCCGGTCTCGATGCGGAAGCCCTGGATCTTGACCTGGTGGTCGATGCGGCCCAAGATTTCGATTGTGCCGTCAGCCTGCCAGCGACCAAGATCGCCCGTGCGCACCATCAGCTGGCCGTCCTCGAAGGGGCAGACCACGAAGCGCTCCGCCGTCAGCTCAGGCCGGAACAAATAGCCGCGCGATAAACTGTCGCCCGCAATACAGACCTCGCCCGCCACGCCGATCGGGTTGAGTTGGTTGAACTGATCCAGAATATAGATGCGGTTATTTTGCAGCGGCTTGCCGACCGTGATCGGTTTGCCGATGTCCTCGGCACGGATCACGCCGAGCGCGTTGATGTCGCTGATCTCGGTCAGGCCGTAGATATTGACAATCTCAACTGTGTGGCCGATCTGGCCGAAGACTGATTGCAGCAAACGCTGCTCGATCTTCTCGCCGCCGATCAGCAGGTAGCGCAACGCATTGGCCGGCTGCTCGGGCGCGACCTCGTTAAGCACGGCCTGCATATAGGACGGCACCGCGTCCAGCAGATGGATCTGCTGCTCATGCAGGTAGCCCAGCAGCGCGCGGCTGTTGTATTTGATCGGGTCGGGGATGATATGCAGCGTGCGGCCGAAGAACAAGGTCGGGAAGATCTGGTTGACCGAAATGTCGAAGCTGATCGACGTGATCAGGCCGACGTGGTGGACCACCGGATCGTCGAAGTAGGCGCGCAGGCCATGGACCAGGTTGATCAAGCCCTGCTGCCTGACCATCACACCTTTGGGTCGTCCCGTCGAGCCCGACGTAAAAATGATGTACGCCAAATTGTCGGGCAGTGCTGTGCGCGGCGGATTCGTTGTGGGCTGCGCGGCGAGTACGTGCCAGTCGGCATCCAGGCGGAAGACCTGCGCTTGGTGCTCGGGGAGACGGCTCACCAGCCGGTCCTGGGTCAGGATCACCCGCGCGCGGCTATGCGACAGCATATACTGCAAACGATCGGCGGGATAGGCCGGATCAAGCGGGACGTACGCGCCGCCGGCCTTGAGGATCGCCAGCATACCCACGATCATCTCAAGACTGCGCTCGACCATCAGCGCCACCAGCACGTCGGGGCCGACGCCTTCCGCCCGCAGATGATGCGCCAGCTGATTGGCGCGGGCGTTCAGCTCGGCATAGGTCAGGCTCGCGCCCTCGTAGACAATCGCCATACGATCGGGCGTGCGCTCCGCCTGCGCCTCGATCAGCTGATGCACGGCGGCAGCGCGCGGATACTCGGCCTCCGAGCGATTCCATTCATGGACGAGCTGCTGATACTCTGGCGCGGTCAGGAGCGGCAGCGCGTGCAGCGGCGCGTCCGGCGCGGCCAGCGCTTGGTCCAGCACCTGCACCACATGTCCCGCCAGCCGCGCGATCGTCGCCGGCGCGAACAGCTCGGTGCTGTATTCCAGCCCGCCTGCTAGGCCCGTTGCCGTCTCAACCAGCCCCAGCGTCAGGTCCAGCTTGGAGGTCGTCTGTGGCACCGGCTCTTGCCGCACCGTCACGCCCGGTAGATCCAGCTCGGTCGCCTGACGCAGGGTACACGCCACCTGGACGATCGGCGCGTGATGCAGGCTACGCTCAGGCGTGAGCGCCTCGACCAGCAGCTCGAAGGGCAGGTCCTGCTGGGCGTAGGCTGCCAGCGCCGCCGTGCGCACCGCCGCCACCAGCTCACCAAAGCTCCGTGCTTGCCCCACGCGCACCCGCAGCGGCAGCATGTTCACAAAAAACCCGATCAGCCCTGCCGTTTCCGGGCGCGTGCGTCCCGCCACCGGCACGCCGATCACGACCTCCGCCTGCCCGCTGTGCCGGGCCAGCACCACCGCAAAGGCCGCCAGCAGCGTCATAAACGTCGTCGCGTGCGCACCCTGGCTGTACTGCCGCAGCGCCGTGGTCAGCGCCGGCGACAGCTCAAGCGGCGCGACCGCGCCAGCCAGGCTCGGACGCGGCGGACGCGGATGATCGGTCGGCAGCGCCAGCACCGTCGGCGCGTCCGCCAGCTCACGCTGCCAGTACGCGAGCTGCTGCGCCACGATCGCGCCC
>JAFAYS010000891.1 GCA_019240175.1 Chloroflexota bacterium
GTTGCCGAGAGCATCGTGATGGTTTGGTAGCTTTCGGATGATGGCTGTGGCGTCGGAATCCGCTGCCAGCTGCTGCCGTTCCAGCGCACGACAGCACCGCCAGGACCATTGCCGACGGCCCAGACATCGTTGGCGTTGACCACGCTCAGGCCATTCAGATCGCCCACGCCGGGGATTGGTGGGAGGCGGTGCCAGTACACACCATTCCAGTGGTAGGTCACGCCGTGACTCGCGACGATCCAGCCGTCGGTCGCTGAGATCATGCGGATTTCACGTAAGAAGGGCGGCCCTTGCGCCGCGCTGGCCTCGACCGGCAGCGGGGCAGCCTCAGCGGCGGGCTGGTGCGTGGGCATCAGCGCTACGCCGACTAACAAACACAGGAACAACAAGCTGAATCTGCGGAGACTCTTCGATCCAATTGACATGCGGAGACCTTTCTGGTTGAGTGTGGGAGTAGAGAAGATCCAGGCTGGTAAGTGTATGATGAGCTATGCGTGTTCACAACTAAATGCTGATCCCAACCAGAACGGGAAGCGCTCCCGTCCTGGTTTCGCGCCGTGAGCTGCTACTTGCTCGACTTAAGCGGCATATAGGTTTGCAGGCTCGGGTAGGTTAGCCCGAAGCCGTAGGGGAAGAGCGGATCGTAGGTGGCGTCGCCGATATTGATCGGGATCTGGGTTTCGGCGCGCGGCCAGGAGTGCGGCAGCTTGCCGGTGGGCCGGTAATCGCCAAACAGCACATCGGCGACGCCCTGGCCTTCGGTGCCGGGCAGCCACGCCGCGATAAAGCCGCGCCAGCTCGCGATCTCGCTGCTGACGATCTGCGGGCGGCCCGAGACCATCACCACGACCATCGGCACGCCCGAGCGCTTAACGGTATTCAGCGTGTTCTTGTCGTCCTGATCCAGCCCCAGATACGACGGCTGATCGCCCTGGCCCTCGGCGTAGGGCTTCTCGCCGATCACCACGACCGCCACGTCATGACCAGCCGCGCCGCGTCCGGTTCTGTTGTAGGTCACCGTGGTGCCGGGCGCGACCGTATTGCGAATGCCCTGCAAGATCGTGGTGCCGGGCGTGATGTTGCCGCTGCTGCCCTGCCAGGCGATCGTCCAGCCGCCGCTCTGGTTGCCGATGTCGTCGGCGTTCTTGCCCGCGACAAAGATCCTGGCGTTCTTGGAAAGCGGCAGAATGTTGTTGGTATTCTTGAGCAGCACCAGTGACTGGCGCACGGCATCGCGCGCGATCGCTCGGTGCGCCGCCGAGCCGATCGTCGCGGTGTAGCTGCGATCGGTGTAGGGCCGCTCGAAGAGGCCAAGCTCGAATTTCTTGGTCAGAATTCGGCGCACGGCGTCGTCGATGCGCGACAGCGGAACGGTGCCCGCGTTGACCTCGTTGCGCAGCGTGCCCGTGAAGAGCTGGTAATTGTGCGGCACCATCACCATATCGATCCCGGCGTTGATCGCGGTGCGCACGTCGCTGGGATAATCGCCGGGCAGCTGATCGATGCCGGCCCAGTCCGAGACCACAAAGCCGCTAAAGCCGAGCTCGCCCTTGAGCACATCGGTGATCAGATATTTGTGGCCGTGCAGCTTTTGGCCGTTCCAGCTGCTGTACGAGATCATCACCGAGCCGACGCCTTTTTGGATCGCGTCGATATACGGCGGAATATGCAGCCGTCGCAGCTCGGCTTCGCTGATCTGGGTGTTGCCCTGATCGTCGCCGCCCGTGGTGCCGCCATCGCCAACCCAATGCTTGGCCGTCGCCAGGATCGAGCCGGGCTGGCTGAGGCTGGTGCCTTGCAGTCCGGTTACGATCGTCGTCATGGCGCGCGCGATCTCAGGATCTTCGCCGTAGCTCTCGTAGGTGCGGCCCCAGCGCTCGTTGCGGGCCACGCACAAACACGGCGCGAAGGTCCAGTCGATGCCGGTGCCTGCGACCTCCTCGGCGGTTGCGCGGCCAACCTGCTGGATCAGGGCCGGGTTGCGCGTCGCGCCGAGGCCGATGTTATGCGGAAAGATCGTCGCGCCGTACACGTTGTTGTGGCCATGCACCGCGTCGATGCCGTAGATGATCGGAATGCCCAGCCGCGTCGAGAGCGCGATGCCCTGGTAGCGATCGTACATGTCGGCCCAGGCGGTCGGCGTGTTGGGCGTGGGCGCGGAGCCGCCGCCGCTGAGGATCGATCCCAGGTAATAGCTGGCAATGTCGGCCTCGGCGCTGAGCGAGCCGCGATCCGGCTGCGTCATCTGGCCGATCTTCTCCTCGAGCGTCATGCGCGCCAGCAGATCGGCGACGCGATTCGGGATCGGTGCGGCGGGATCTTTGTAGATCGGCGTGGTGCTTTGCGCATCGGCGTGGCGGGAGCGTGGCACTGCGCTCAGGGTGAGCATGACGAGCACCAGGATCGCCGCGTTGAGCAAACGCTGGCTGCGAATCGTGCGACGTTGGACAGCCATAAAGCCTCCTTCTCGACGACAAGGTCATAGTAGTTGGCGATGATAGCGCAGGCTACGACGCTGCGTCAACGCCGATCGATCTCGTTTGTTGTGAGCAATCGAGTAGGCGTGTTCAGTGTACCGAGAGATCTTTGGTAAGTAATCCTCCAAAAGGACCAGAGCCGAGAACCAAGAACCAAGAACCAAGAACCAAGAACCAAGAACCAAGAACCAAGAACAGAACTAGCGAAAGCCGAGAGCCGAGATCTGGGCGGAGAAGCGTTGTTAGGCAGAACATGCGCCCTGGGACGCTGGCATGAGCGTTGCTCCCGCACATCCTGCTGCTAATGGGTTATACTTGATCGCGGCGATGTACGAGACTCTGAGGACAAGATGCTGTTTGTTGAATTTGCCAATGTTTGCGAGCAGGTCGCCGCAACCACCAAAAAGCTTGAAAAAGCCGCGCTGCTCAAAGCGTTTTTCGCCCAACTTACCGACGCCGATCTGATGCTGGCGGCGCGCTTCTTCGCGGGAACGCCGTTTCCGCTCTCGGATCAGCGCGTGCTCAACGTCGGCGGCGCGGTGATTCGCGATGCTGTTATAGTGCTCACGCAGGCCGAGCCGGGCGTGTGGAGCCGGCTGGTAGTCGAGCATGGCGAGACTGGGCGGGCCGCGCAGCTGCTGCTGCCGGGCCATGTCGCGACGGTGCCCACGCTCACGCTGGCCGATCTGATGGCGATCTATGAGCAGCTCCAGACGGCGCGCGGCCCGTCCAAGAAGCTGCCGATCATTGTGGCGACGCTTGAGCGCCTGACGCCGCTGGAAGGCGTGTATTTTATCAAGCTGATGCTGGGCGGCGATCTGCGCATTGGCCTGCAAGAAGGGCTGGTCGAGGATGCGCTGGCGCGGGCGGTCGAGGTGCCTGTGGCGCAGGTGCAGCGCGCCAACATGCTGATCGGTGATATCGGCGAGACGGCAGTGCTGGCGCGGCATGGACGCCTGGACGAGGCCCAGATGCGGCTGTTTCATCCGCTCAAGTTTATGCTGGCCTCGCCGATCGCCGAGCCCGAGGAGATTCGCAAAAACATCGCCGGGCCGTTCTTCGCCGAGGATAAGTACGATGGCGTGCGGGCGCAGGCGCACAAGCAGGGTGATCGAGTGGCGCTCTATTCGCGGACGCTGGACGAGATCACCCATCGCTTCCCGGAGGTGGTGGCGGCGCTGAGCCGGCTGCCTGGCGAGTGGATTCTCGACGGCGAGATCCTGGCCGCACGCGAAGGCCAGATCTTGCCCTTCAAGGCGCTTCAGGCGCGGTTGGGCCGCAAAGACGTCAGCGCCGAGCTGTTGGAGCAAACGCCGGTCGTCTTCATCGGCTACGATATTCTGTACCAGGACGGCGCGGTGCTGCTCGACGATCCGCTCTACATGCGGCGTGTGCGGCTGGAAGATCTGATTCTGCCCTATGGCGGCGAGCAGCCGCTGGATGGCGTGATCGCGGCGACCGTGGTGCCGTCGCTGCAGCTGCTGATCAAGCACATCGATCGCATCGACTTGCTCTTCGACCAGGCACGGGCGCGCGGCAACGAAGGGCTGATGATCAAAGATCCCGACTCGCGCTACAAGCCGGGCCGGCGTGGCCGCGAGTGGCTCAAAGTCAAAAAGGCGCTGGCGACGCTCGACGTGGTGGTCACGGCGGCGGAGGTCGGCAACGGCGCTCGACGGCGCTTTCTCAGCGACTACACCTTTGCCGTGCGGCGCTCAGCCGACGATCCCGAGCTACTCAATGTGGGCAAAGCCTACAGCGGCCTGACCGACGCCGAGATCCAGGAGCTGACCGACTGGTTCACCGCGCACACGATCCGCGACTTTGGTCGCGTCAAGCTGGTCGAGCCCGAGATTGTGCTGGAGATCGCCTTCGATACGGTGCAGCCCTCGGCCCGCCACAAAAGTGGCTACGCGCTGCGCTTTCCACGCATCGTGCGCTGGCGTCGCGACAAATCCGCCGCCGAGATCGACACGTTGGAGACGGTGCAGCAGATCGCCGAAAGCACGTGAGCGACAAACTGGATCATCCAGTCGCCGCCCACTTACGCTTGCGCGTTGCCAGGAGTTTGATCTAGCAGCCGGTCAGACCGCCCTGTGGTCGTAGCCGCCGCACCTCGGTGATCGCGTTGTGCTCGTCGACCAGCACGACGTTGGGCTGCCAGCCGTCGGGCACCGGCTCCTCGACCTGCGCGTAGGCCATAATAATCACCAGATCGCCGACATTAACCAGATGCGCTGCCGCGCCGTTGAGCTGGATCGTGCCGCTGCCGGGCTCGCCCGCGATCGTGTAGGTTTCCAGCCGCTGCCCGTTGGTCACATCCACCACTTGCACGCGCTCGAAGGGCAAAATATCTGCCGCCTCCAGAAGCGTCGAGTCGATTGTGATGCTGCCTATATAGTGCAGGTCGGCGGCAGTGACTGTTGCTCGGTGAATCTTGCCGCGCACCATTGTGCGATAGATTGCCACGGAATTGCTCCTTTGTCACAAACAGACGCGGGCACCAGCCCGCGCGATCAATTCTACCATGTTGTTTGTGTGGTTAAAGCCGTGGCGCTGCCGGTCGCTCAGCCGGATGCGCGATCGAGGGCAAAGCGTGTGCGCAAAAAACTGTCCGCCGCCAGCAGCAGCAGCGCGATCTCGCCGATGTTCCACCAGAAATGCACGTCCAGCCGAATCGCGGTGGTGACGCCCGGCAGCCGGCACAGAAACGTACCTTGCGTGAGCGCGCTGCGTGCCAGCCAGCCGTCGCGGCCCAGCACGCCGGGCAGGCCCTGCGCCGAGAGCTGTGGAAAGCCCAATTGCTGTAGCTCGCGCACGAGATCCAGGTAGCGCACAAACATGTAGGCGTGCTCAAGCGCGTGCGCGGTCGCCCAGATCAGTAGCAGCCAGGCCCACAGATTGCGCATGCCACCGCGCACCAGGTAGATCGTCGCGAAGACCACCGCCCAGTTCCAGACAAAGTGGACCCACTCGGCGTTGGCGGCGGAGATCAGGCCGTTGGAGATGAACGGCGGCCAGTGCAGCAGATGATACTGCACCCACTGCGCGCCATGCTCAATCGTATGAAAGCCCTGCGCCGCCAG
>JAFAYS010000929.1 GCA_019240175.1 Chloroflexota bacterium
CGAACAGGCAGGTACGCACGTGTTCCTCAGCCGTTCGCCACTAACGCCCCGAAGGACGTTCGTGCGACTTGCATGCATTAGGCACGCCGCCAGCGTTGATCCTGAGCCAGGATCAAACTCGTCATCACTGGTGGAGATAACCGCCACCGCGATGGGTCCAATCCGAAATAACTTACAGGTCACGCCTCACACGTCAGTTGGTCAGGTGCACCTCAACACGGCGACAAAAAATCGAGGGTGCGATAATCACCACTCGATGCGTTGCGCGTTGTTGAGAGGTTTGCCCCGGAGGGCGAAACCGATGTCGTCAATGACGACAGAAGGGGATTGTACTACATCGTCAAAACCTTGTCAAGGCCTTTTCGATATTCCCTTCAATTTTCCTTCTCCTGAGAGAAGCATTGCCGCGAAATATCTTCGCGGACAACGAGCGGAAGTATAGCACGCTCCGGCGATTTGTCAAATAACGACATTAGGTAGCAGATAGGGCTTTGCTAAGCCTTATATCAAGATTTCGTCAGGTTAAAGCGCTTGCGGTAGACAGACGAGTTTTGTTAAAATGCCGATTCCTACCAACGAGGTTTACATGACATGCGCCGAAGCTCGTCTGCTTCTTGATCAAGGTATCATTCCAGGCTCTACGCGCGGTCGCAATGCGCAGCTAGGCTTTCACCTGGCCACCTGCGCCGATTGTCGGGCGTATCGTGAGCGACTCGATCAGCGGTTGCTCGCACAGCTTGTTACCACACCAGCCGTTGCTCCCACTCCACCACAGCCAGCGCCTAGCATCGCCGCGTCACTACCACGCGCTACAGTTGCTCCGCTGGAAAGACGTACAGTTCCTTCACCACCGCCAGCAAAATGGGCAGGTCGTGGTGCGACATTATTGCTAGCTGGAATGGCGGGTTTTGTGCTGCTCCTGCTTTTTCTAGGCTTATATATTGGTCTGCCCTTATACCGTGCGAGCCGCGATATCAAAGGCTGGAGCGTCGCAGCGGCACCTGGGTCGAGCGATCTGCCACTGGCGATCGCCTCGGCAACGGCGACGACCAGCCCAACGTTGACGGCGACTCAACGTCCCTCCGCGACGCCAACAACACCCCCGACGGCAACGGCAACACCCACGATCACACCGACGCCAACGCCTGAGCTGCCGGCAGCCCAACCAATGACGGTACTCTTGCTCGGCCTTGATGCGCGGCCTGGCGAAGGCATGCGCGCTCGCAGCGATGCGCTGATGCTGGTGCGGATCGACCCGCAGCGTGGCGACGTCGGTATTTTGTCGATGCCACGCGATCTATGGTTAAGTATTCCCGGCTACGGCGAGAGCAAAGTCAACGCGGCCTTTTATCAGGGCGAGATCGCTCAGCCTAACGGTGGCGGCATGGTCTCGGCGAAACAAACGATTAGCGGTGCCTTCAACCTGCCGATCGACTATAGTGTGGTGATCGATTTTGCCGGCTTCCGCTCATTGATCGACGCGCTAGGCGGCATCACTGTCGATGTGCCGAAAGAAATCTATGACGGTCAATTCCCGACCGAGGACTACGGCTACACGATCGCGCATTTCTTGCCGGGGCCGCAGCAGATGGATGGTGCAACGGCGCTGATGTACGCGCGCACACGGCATCCAGACTCGGACTTTGAGCGGATCAAGCGCCAGCAGCTGGTCTTGCTCGGGATCGCCAATAAGATCAAGGAGCGAGGCGCGCTGCAAAATCTACACGAGGCCGACCAGCTGACCGCAGCGCTCACGCCATATATTCAGACCGACATGCCGCCGGATCTTGTGGTGTCGATGCTGTGGAACATGCGCGAGATCGACTCCGCCAAGGTGCGCCGCTACACCGTAGACGGATCGATGCTCTGGGAAACTTCGGTAGGTGGCGCGTATGCGCTGGTGCCTCAACAGGGCGTGCTGCCAGCCCTGGGGCAAAAGTTGCTAACAGATCCACTACCGTAATGTTTTCAAATCTCAGGAGTAAACATGGCTAGCTATAGGCGAGTGCTCGTGATCATCAATCCGGCCTCGGGAAGGCACGACGCGGCACAAACTCGCCAGATGATCGAGGAGCGCTGCCAGCAGGAGCAGGTAGCGTACGAGGTGCGCGAAACGCAGGACGCAGGTGACGCGCTCAAGTGGGCGCAACAGGCCCATGATGAGGGCTTCGAGCTGGTGCTGGTCGCGGGCGGCGACGGCACGATTATGGAAGCCATGAGCGGCCTGATCAAGGATGGCTCGGAGATTCCGCTGGCGCAGATTCCGCAGGGTACGGCCAACCTGCTGGCACGGGCAATCCAGGTACCAACCAACAGCAAGCAGGCACTGGAGCTAGCCTTTGCCGGCAAGGCCGAGCGCTTCGACGTGGGCTATCTGCCCAACGAAGATCGCTACTTTGCGCTGGTGGCGGGAGCGGGGTATGATGCACGCTTAATCGCCGATGCATCGCGGGAGTTGAAAAATGTGCTGGGCTTCGCGGCCTACATCGTAACCGGCGTCAAGAACCTCTTTACATTACGTCCGGCCCGTATTACGCTAGAGATCGATGGGCAGGAGCGAAAGCTACGGGCGCATACCATCATGGTCGTCAACGTGGGACAGATCGACAGCGTGGGCATTGCGCTCGGGCCAAACATCCAGCCGCACGACGGCAAGCTCGATCTGGTGATTGTTTCTTCGGCAACCGTGCTAGGTGCGCTACGCATCGCGTTTCAGATTTTGACCAGGCAGTTCACCGGCAATAACAATCTGCGGTACTTCAGCGCATCGAAAGTTAAGATCACAACGCGGCCAGCGCTGCCGACGCAGATCGACGGCGAAGAGCTGGGCACCACGCCGCTCTACGTGGAGGCCGTTCCTCAAGGGGCGCTGCTGATCGTTCCGCAGGATTACCAGCCAGTTAAGGAAACAGTGACTTAATGGAAAGATACGACAGCCCACCCCAGATCGTCGATCAATTTCGCTACCTGATGACCTCGATGGGCTGCTCGCTGGCCCCTGTGATTCTGATCGCCGTGCTGCCGGAGCCGTGGCACACCTCGTTTTTGCCGCTGGCCGCGTTGTTCGGCGCATACAGCCTGATGTTCGTGCTGGCGCTGATTCTGCATGGCATCGAGCAGCTATGGCGACTGATGCGCCGGCGCGCGACCGGGCAGATCTGCTGCCCGGTCTGTCATACGATCGAGCAGCCGTATCGAACGTTTCATGTCGTGCGCATGTCACGACTGATCGTGCGGATTCACTGCCCAGAATGTCACGAACGCTGGATCGAGCACCGCTAGATCGTAAGCGGAATCAAAAACCGGCTCCTGTCTTACGACGGGAGCCGGTCGATGTTTAAGCGGTTGAAAGCTAGAACGCGGGCAGAACCGCGCCCTGATATTTTCCCTCGATGAACTGCTTGACCTCGGGCGAGTTCAGCAGCTGCGCCAGCTTCTGAATGTTGGGATCGTTCTGGCGATCGCGCAGCACGGCCAGCACGTTAGCGTAGGGATTATCCTTGCCCGCCTCAAGCGCCAGCGCGTCGGTGTTGGGCTTGAGGTTAGCTTCCAAGGCATAGTTCATATTGATCACCGCGATATCGGCATCTTCCAGCGAGCGCGGCAGCTGGGCGGCCTCAAGCTCCTCGATCTGAAGCTGCTTGGGATTGTCGGTGACGTCCTGCACGGTGGCGTTGGTGCCGACGCCTTCTTTGAGCGTAAGCAGGCCGTTGGTCGCCAGCAGCTGAAGCGCGCGTCCGCCGTTGGTCGCGTCGTTGGGGATCGCCACGACCGCCTGATCGCCTACCTCTTGCAGCGACTTGAGCTTGCTGGAATAGATGCCCAGCGGCTCGATATGCACACTTGTCATGGCGACCATATCGATGCCGCGCTGTGTGGCCTGATCTTCCATGTAGGGCACATGCTGGAAGAAGTTGGCGTCGATCTGCTTGTCGTTGAGGGCCACGTTGGGCTGGACGTAATCGGTGAACTCTTCGATCTCAAGGTTGAGGCCAGCATTGGCCGCCAGATTATCCTGCACAAACTTCAGGATCTCGGCGTGCGGCACCGGCGACGCGCCGATCTTCAGCGTAACCGTTTGACCTGAGGCCGCGCCACCAGAGGCAGCCGGCGACGACGCGCCATCGGTTTGAGTGGTGGTTGTATTCGCGCCGCAGCCGGTCAGGGCCACGACGAGCAACAGCAGCAAGGCTGTGAAACGAGCTATCGATGTATGCATGAATTTCCTCTTTCTACCGTTCTATCGTTTTGAAATGCGCCGCGCAGCTCGATCGCCGAGCATCTGCATGCCCTGCACGAGCACAATCAGCAGCACAACCGTTGCGATCATGACTGGTGTGTTGAAGCGCTGGTAGCCGTAGCGGATCGCCAGGTCGCCCAGGCCGCCACCACCGACCGCGCCGGCCATTGCGGAGTAGCCGAGCAGGCCAATGATCGTGATGGTCAGGCCCAGCACCAGCGAGGGCAGGGCTTCCGGGATCAGCACCTTGCCAATAATCTGCCAGTTGGTGCAGCCCATCGAGTGAGCCGCCTCTACCAGCCCGCGATCGACCTCGCGCAGCGCCGTCTCGACCACACGCGCGAAAAACGGGATCGCCGCGATCGTCAGTGGCACAATCGCCGCCGTGCTGCCAATCGATGTGCCGACCAGCAGCCGCGTCAAGGGAATCACTGCGACCAGCAGAATAATGAAGGGCAACGAGCGACCAATGTTGACGATCGCGCCCAGGATACGATTGAGACGCGGCGCGGCCAGGATTTGCCCGGCGTCGGTGATCACCAGCAGCACGCCCAGCGGCAAGCCCAGCAGCATCGTGAAGAAGGTCGAAACGCCGACCATGTACAACGTTTCGAGCGTGGCCT
>JAFAYS010000960.1 GCA_019240175.1 Chloroflexota bacterium
AGACGCCGGTGAGCATGCGCACCGTGGTGGTTTTGCCGCAGCCCGACGGCCCGACGAGGCCGAAGATCTGGCCGGGCGGCACCACCAGCGACACATCGCTGACCGCGTGTTTATCACCAAATGTTTTCGAGACGTGCTGCATTTCGATCACAGCACCGTTGGTCGTTCTCGCTCGACTCATGCGGCGGGGATTCCTTTTATGCTTGCTGCGAGCCTCTACGCGCTTATGCTGCCAGACCAAAGCTCAGGGATAATCCCTAAATCTGCTTCGCATCCGTTACGCCTGCGCTGGAAGATCGCTTCTGTTCCTGGGCTAATTAGGAGCTTGTATGCAAGAACAATGCCAGTCTCTGGATTGCAATAAGCCCCCTATTTTTAGAGTCAAAGTTCATAAATACAAGAATTTTTATCTACCAATATCTACCAATTTGTCCGATATTGGTATATACTCTCGCTATTATGGCATTGCTTAAGCAGCATCCTCCTAAAATTGATGTCGTAGAGCTTTTCACAGAGAATGCAGGTATCTTCACAAGAATGAGTGACCCTGATGTAGTCGCTGCTATTCAACATGCAAATCACCTCTACTTATACTGGGATCAATTTCGCTACCGTCCAATGCCAGAGGGAATAACTCCAAAACAACTCTGGGGCTATCTACATTTTCAGCGCCGCCTTAACCAGCGACCAGTAGTTCTGACTGATACGCAAGGGCGGCCATTTACTTACTGGCTTCCCGATAGAGTATTGCAAATACTCAATAAAATTGATCGATGGTCTGGCGAAACAATTGGAACAGACCAGCCAGGAGGATTGCCCCCACGAGAGCGCTATGTAATAAGTTCGCTGATGGAAGAAGCTATTGCATCAAGTCAGCTAGAAGGAGCTGCGACCACACGACAAATGGCCAAACAGATGCTGCGATCTGGTAGAAAGCCAAGGAATCATCATGAGCAGATGATCTACAACAACTGGATCACAGTTCAATATCTACGAGCAAATAGAGCAATGAGGTTAACTCCAGAATCATTGTGTGAAATTCATGCAATGATTACTGAAGAAACGATGAAAGATCCGAAAGATTCAGGAAGGATCCGTACACGAGATGATATCGTGGTTGATTATTGTGGTGAAACAGTTCATCACCCTCCTCCTTCAATGCTACTGCCTCAGCGTGTCGAAGCACTTTGTGACTTCGCGAATAACGATGAACAAGATAGATGGATTCATCCTGTTATAAAAGCTACAATCCTTCATTTTTGGATCGGTTATGATCATCCCTTTGTTGATGGGAATAGTCGTACGGCTCGTGCAATCTTCTACTGGTATCTGCTATCTCGTGGCTATTGGCTCTTTAGAATATTTGTCTATCTCACGATATTTTTTACGAGCACCATCGCAATATGCCCGAGCATACTTGTACACTGAAACAGATAATCGTGATCTCACATATTTCTTAGTTTACAACCTTCGGGTTGTGCAATTAGCGTTTCAGGACTTACATGAATATCTAAACCGTAAGCAGCATGAGCTTACAGACGCTAATGATCTATTACAAAAATACCGAGGTCTTAATGATCGACAACGTAATGTCGTAGCTCACGCACTACGTCATCCCGATGCCGAATATACAGTTCAAGCACATAAAAATGTAAATAATATTGCCTATGATACAGCACGTAATGATCTGCTTGATTTAGTAGACAGAGGACTTTTGAACAAAGAGGTACGTGCAAGAACTTATGTATTTACTGTTTCTGATAAGATCATTGCCCACCTCCACCGTTGAAACGATTGTTCTACCAATATCTACCAATATCTACCGAATTGGTAGATAGGACATCACAAAGCCGACACCTCCCGGCATCGGCTCTGTGTCTCTGGCTACTCAAGCACCGCCTTGATCCGTCGCACGCCCGCCGCCACGGCCTCCTCCTTGACAATGCGGAAGCGACCTAGATCGCCGGTGTGCTCGACGTGCGGCCCGCCGCAAACCTCAAGGCTCACATCGCCGATCGCGTAGACCTTGACCGTCTCGCCGTAGCGCTCCTCGAACAAGCCCAGCGCGCCGCGCTGCCGCGCCTCCTCAAGCCGCATCTCCGACCAGTGAACCGCTAGATCGCCGACAATCCGCTCGTTGACGATCCCTTCGACGGTTGCGATCTGCTCCGGCGTCAGACGCTCGCCGTAGCTGAAATCGAAGCGCAGCCGCTCGGTGGTGATATTGCTGCCGCGCTGCTCAACCTGCGGCCCCAGCACCTGCCGCAGCGCCGCCTGAAGCAAATGCGTCGCGGTGTGCAGCCGGGTGGTCGCCGGATTGCGCTCGGCCAGCCCGCCCTTGAAGCGACCCGCGCCGCCCTGCCGCGATTGCTCCTGATGCGCCGCGAACGCCGCCTCGAAACCGGGCCGATCCACGGTCAGACCTTGCTCACGTGCCAGGTCCTCGGTTAGTTCAAGCGGAAATCCAAACGTGTCGTAGAGATGAAAGATTGTTTGTCCCGCCAGCGTATCGCCATCCTGAGCGCGCACCTGCTCCGCCGCACGCTCGAACTCGCGCTCACCACGCGCCAGCGTCTGCTGAAAGCGCCGCTCCTCGTCGTCGAGCGCCGTGTAGATCTGCGTGGATTCCTGGCTTAGCTCGGGATACGCATCGCTCAACGTCGCGACCACGCTCTCGGCCAGCCGCGCCAAAAACGGCCCGTTAATCCCGATGCGCCGACCATAGCGGCTGACGCGCCGGATCAAGCGCCGCGCGATGTAGGGCTGATCGCTGTTGCCGGGCCGCACACCTTCCGCCAGCACAAAGACCGCCGCTCGCACATGATCCGCGATCACGCGTACCGCGAACGGATCTTCGCCACGCGCCTGTCTCAGAATCGCCTCGACGATTGGCGCGAACACGTCGGTCTCGAAGGCCGAGCTCACGCCCTGGATCACCATCAGATTGCGCTCAAGCCCAATCCCGACGTCGACGTTGCACTGCGCCAGCGGCACGTAGCTACCGTCCGCGCGCTTGTCGTAGGCCATAAACACGTTGTTGCCGATCTCCCAGAAGCGCTGCGGATTGCTGGCCGGCGTCTCGTCTGACGGACCGCCCGGATTGGTATCGAAAAAAACCTCGCTGTCTGGACCGCACGGCCCGGTCACGCCTGCCGGCCCCCACCAGTTATCTACCTTCGACAGAAACGTGATTCGGCGCTCGGGAATACCGAGCGAGCGCCAGATCGCCGCCGCCTCGTCGTCGCGTGGCGCGTCCGCATCGCCCGCAAAGCAGGTCACATGCAGCCGCTCGGGATCGTGGCCGAAAACCTCGGTGAAGAGCGTGTAGTTGAGCCGGATCGCCTGCTCCTTCCAGTAGTCGCCCAGCGACCAGTTGCCGAGCATCTCGAAGAACGTCAGATGCGCCGCGTCGCCGACCTCCTCGATGTCGTTGGTGCGCAGGCACTTCTGGAAGTTGGCCAGCCGCCGCCCGGCGGGATGCGGCTCGCCCAGCAGAAACGGGATCAGCGGATGCATGCCCGCCGTCGTGAAGAGCACGCTCGGATCGTTCTCCGGGATCAGCGGTGCCGAGCCGATCACCGCATGGTCATGCTGACGGAAAAAGTCCAAAAATCGCCGTCGAAGGGTGTTCGCGTCCATACCATGCTCCTTAGTAAATCTCACTGGCGATCGACTCGGCACAAAACAAAACGCCCTTGAGTCGATTGACTCAAGGGCGAATAAATCCGCGGTACCACCTTGGTTGAAGCGCAAAGCTCCCACTTAGCCGCTACGGCCTAGGTCATTTTAGAATGCTAGGCGATAGCGCGTCCCGCTAACGGGGGAACCAATCCGGCCAACCTTGCACGAAGCAGCTTAGGCTTCGCAGCGGTGGCAACTCAGGTGGGGCTTCGGCGTCTGCCTTCCGGTCGAGCTTGCACTATCCTCGACTCGCTGGATTTCCGGCCTGACACGTCTCGTCACCGTCATCGTCGTTTGTGAGCTGATTAGTGTTGAATGTACCAGGCGTGGGGCGCGCTGTCAATCCGCCAAAAGAACGGTACGTGGTATAATAATCACATAAATCGTGATTCAGAAGCGCCCGCCGATGGTTCCGCCGGGCGCTCTATATTGCAGGAGCATAGATCGATCAATGGCTACGTTGCCTCCTCAAAATGTGTCTATTAAGTGTCCAAACTGCGGCACGAATTTTCAAACACCAGTTTTTCAATTAGTCGATGTGGGACAAGTTCCGGAGCTGAAGCAGGCGCTGCTGTCGGGCCGGCTCAACGTCGCCGTGTGCCCCAAATGTGGCGCGGGCGGCCTGCTGGCAACCCCGCTGGTCTACCATGATCCCGAGAAGCAGCTCTTTTTCAGCCTGTTCCCGCAGGAAGTTCAGGCTAAGCCCGAGGAGCAGGAGCGCTTCATCGGCGCGCTGCAGCAGGTGATTCTCCAGAGCTTGCCCGCCGACGCGCCCAAAGGCTATCTGCTCAACCCGCGCCACTTCATCACGCTGACGTCGATGCTTGACGCGCTGCTTGAGGCGGAAGGCATTCCCAAGGAAGCGCTCGTCGCGCAGCGCAAGCGCACCGAGTTGCTGGGCCGTCTGCTGCAAGCTGAGCAGGACGAGGCGCAGTTCGCCAAGCTGGTCCAGGATAACAAAGACGCGCTCGATTACGAGTTCTTTGTGACGCTGTCGGCGTACATCGAGGCGTCCGAGGCCGAGCAGGATCAAGAGTCCTACGAGCGCTTCACGGCTATGCGCGATCGGCTGGTGGAGCTGACCGGCTTTGATGCCGAGAGCCTGGGCGACGACGAGCCAAGCGCTGACGCCGCGATCGAGGCGCTGCTTGAGGCTGAGGAAAGCAATCTGCAAGAGCTGATCGCCGAGTACCGGCCCGTGATCGACTACGACTTCTACGCGGCGCTGACCGACCGCGCGGAAGCTGCGCGCGCCGAGAACAACACTGCCGAGGCCGAGCGCATCGAGACGCGGCGCAACCTGATCCTTGAAACGACCGAGAGCATGGATCGCGAGGCACAGGCGCTCTTCGAGGGCGCGGCTCAGACGCTGCGCGAGGTGCTTGAGGCCGAGGATCTGCGCCAGGCACTGACCGAGCGTCGTGAGCAGCTCAGCGAGGCGTTTCTGCTGGTCGTGGCGGCCAACCGCGAGACTGCGCAGCGCGCCAATCGGCCCGACATGATCGAGCTACTCAACGAGATCGAGCGCACCGCCGTCGAAGTGGTGCAGGAGTCGATGTCACCCGAGGAGCGCTTCATTGGCCAACTGCTGAGCACCGAAACGCCGCAGGAGGCGACCA
>JAFAYS010001203.1 GCA_019240175.1 Chloroflexota bacterium
AAAAGCGGCCTCCTGGTCATACCGGTTTATAACATTCATGTCGGAGAATATAAGTTATCCGACCTAAATGACCTTCTTGTTCTCCAAACACGTCGGATAATATCACTCCCTTTCCGACTGAAACCTCTTGATTGACATGTCGGATAACTTCTGCTAGCATCAGCCTACCAGTTACCCAGGGCAAGGCTATGCACGAGACGATCGTTAGCTATCTCAAGCATCTTGAAGAGAAAGGTCGTTCGCCGCTGACGATCAAAGCAGCGCGTGGTGATCTTGTTGGGTTTACGACATGGTGGGAAGCCCAACGCAAGCGACCCTTCGATCCAGCGTTGCTCCGTGAATATGATGTCCACCTGTGGCGGCACATGCGCCAGTCCGAAGATGCCGCAGCTCCGACGACGATCAATCGTGCTATGGTCAGCTTACGGACCTACTGCGGCTGGGCAAAACAGCAGCAGTTCCTCGAAGAGAATCCGTTTGAGGAGATCAAGGCGATCCCCATCGCTCCACCAGCCCCAAAGTCGCTCCCACCAGAAGCTGTTGATGCTGTCCTCCGTGCTGTGCGTAGCGAGAAGGACGAGCGCATTCGTTTGCGCGATGAGGCACTGCTAGCCCTCCTGGTCTACGCAGGTCTCCGTGCTCAGGAAACATGCGACGTGCAGGTCCGCGACCTTGATATGGGTGGTGGGACCGTCACCGTGCGTCATGGCAAAGGCGGACGAATGCGCCGTGTACAACTCCACAGCGACGCAATCGGAATGTTACGGCGCTACCTGAAGCGACTGCGCTGCCCGACGGGAGAACCAGGGATTGGCAGCGATGGAGAACGCGAACCGCTCTTAGTTGGCTTTGACCACACGCGCACTGGGTGTCCAATGCGCCCAGGACTCAATCAGCGGCAAGTCCAGCGGATTGTTGAGCAGCGTGCGCATGAAGCGGCAGAACGGCTACGGGCTGATACCAAGACGATATCCTCGCTGGAGGCCGTGAGCCAATTACTTGATCTGGCTCAACGATTGGAGCAGGCAACGCCACACACGCTGCGTCATAGCCTCGCTCGGCGCCTCTTAGCATCCGGTGCAGATCTTGCGGTGGTGCAACGGACACTTGGTCATAGCACCATCGCGACGACCGGAATGTACTTAACACCAAGCGATGATGATATGCGCCAAGCAATGGAACGTGCCAAAGTATGAGTGTCATACCCTGACGCATTTACACATGGCTCTCAGCACATTACCCCCTCTGAGAGCAAGCAATCTATCTTGATCATACTGCTCCCTGACGTACTGTAGTTACCTCATACAGAAAGATGTGACATGGCGATCAAAAAAAGTGAACTCTATAGCTCACTCTGGAGAAGCTGCGATGAACTCCGGGGCGGCATGGATGCTTCGCAATATAAAGACTATATCCTGACCCTCCTGTTTATGAAGTATGTGTCGGACAAGTATGCGGGCAAGTCCGATGCACTCATCGAAGTTCCCGAGGGCGGCAGCTTCGCCGATATGGTCAAGCTCAAGGGCGACAAGGAAATTGGCGATAAGATCAATAAGATCATCGGCACTTTCGCTAAGGCCAACGACCTCAAGGGCGTTATCGACCAGGCAGATTTCAACGATGAGGACAAGCTTGGGCGCGGCAAGGAGATGCAGGAGCGTCTCTCAAAGCTCGTGGCAATATTCGACGCGCTTGACTTCCGAGCTAACCGTGCTGAAGGTGATGACCTGCTCGGCGATGCCTACGAGTACCTGATGCGCCACTTCGCTACTGAGTCCGGCAAAAGTAAGGGGCAGTTCTACACACCTGCCGAGGTTTCTCGTATCATGGCGAAGGTGGTCGGTATTGGCCCAAACACTCGATCGGACCAAACTATCTATGACCCCACCTGTGGCTCGGGTTCGCTGTTGATCAAAGCCGCTGATGAAGCACCGCGCCGCATCTCAATCTACGGCCAGGAGATGGACAACGCGACCTGGTCACTGGCTCGGATGAATATGATCCTCCACGGTCATGAGACCGCCATCTTGTGGCGCGGTAATACATTGGCCGCGCCGTATTTCATGGGTCCCGACGACAATCTCATGACCTTTGACTTTGCCGTTGCCAATCCGCCGTTCTCAGCCAAGGCGTGGTCCAGTGGAATCAATCTGGGCAAGGATGAGTTCGATCGCTTTACAGGCTTCGGAGTCCCTCCAATTAAGAACGGTGACTACGCCTTCCTGCTGCACCTGATCAAATCGCTGAATAGCAAGGGCAAAGGTGCAATCATTCTGCCGCACGGTGTGCTCTTCCGGGGCAACAAGGAAGCCGACATCCGCTGTAGCCTCGTCCGGCGTGGTCTGATCAAGGGTATCATCGGCCTGCCGGCCAACTTATTCTATGGCACGGGCATTCCCGCCTGTATCATCGTTATCGATAAGGAGAACGCGCACGTTCGCTCGGGCATCTTCATGATCGATGCCTCAAAGGGCTTCATCAAAGACGGGAACAAGAACCGCCTGCGCGCACAGGACATCCACAAGATCGTAGATGTCTTCAATCGCCAGATCGAGATCCCACGCTACTCGCGGATGGTGCCGGTGGCTGAGATCGCCAGCCCTGCCAACGACTATAACCTGAACATCCCACGCTACATTGACTCCAGCGAGCCGGAGGATCTGCATGATCTCGACGCGCATCTGAACGGAGGCATTCCGAACTGCGACATCGACGCGCTCGATGCATACTGGACCGTCTTTCCCTCCCTGCGCACAGTGTTGTTCCAAGACAATGGTCGCGCAGGCTACAGCGAGGCTCGCGTTGAGGTGCAGCAGGTCAAGCCAACGATCCTTGCTCACGAAGAGTTCAGTGCTTACGCCGATCAGGTATCCGCCGTTTTTGACACATGGTGCACAACTCACGAGGCGATGCTCAAGGCCATCAAGATCAACGATGTTCCCAAAGAGATCATCCACGCACTATCGGAAGACCTGCTGGCGCGCTTCGCCGACCTGCCGCTGCTCAACCGCTACGATGTCTATCAGCGGCTGATGGACTACTGGGCCGAGACCATGCAGGACGATGTGTACCTGCTCGCCGCCGACGGCTGGATCGAAGCCGCCAAGCCACGCTCGATCATCGACGATAATGAGCGCAAGATCCGAGAAACGCCGGATCTAACGGTTGGCCGCAAAAAGTACAAGATGGATCTGATCCCGCCCGCGCTGATTGTTGCCCGCTACTTCTCAGCTGAGCAAGCCGTGATCGACGAGTTGCAGGCCAAACAGGAGACTGCCGCCCGCGAACTAGAGGAGTTCATCGAGGAGCATATCGGCGAGGAGGGTCTGCTGGCTGATGCGACCAACGATAAGGGCAAAGTCACGAAGAGTAGTGTGAAGGAACGACTCAAGCAATTGAAGCCGAATTACGGCACATTATTCATGGAAGACGACAGCACGGCTGAAATCGAAGCGCTGGAGAAGTGCCTTGCGCTGATCGATGCTGAAGACGATGCCGACAAAGCCGTCAAGGATGCTCAAGCCGCACTCGACGCGAAGGTGCTGGCAAAGTACGGACAGCTTACCGAGGCCGAGATCAAGACTCTTGTGGTGGATGACAAGTGGCTCGCCACGATCCAAGTCGCAGTCGAGGGTGAGGTACAGCGGCTCACCCAGCAGCTCGCGACTCGCGTGAAAGAGCTGGAAGAGCGTTACTCCGATCCGTTGCCCGAACTGGAGCAAGAAGTGGATATGTTCAGTGCGAAGGTTGAGTCTCTCCTACAGCGTATGGGATTGATATGGGCATAAGCATGATCCTACCAGAGCCGACAGCACTACCCTACACGTATAGCATAACCGATGTGCCATTGGGATATAAGCATACCGAGGTGGGGGTAATTCCTGAGGATTGGCACATTGTTGAAATCGGGGATTTGAAACCATTTGTGACCAGTGGATCTCGTGGTTGGGCGCGCTTTTACTCTGATACTGGCGTCTCATTCATCCGAATAACGAATCTGTCCCGGCAGGCAATCGACCTCGATTTGTCTGATATGAAGTTCGTGGTACTTCCGTTAGAGTCTTCTGCCGAAGCATTAAGAACTGAGTTACGGGATGGCGATCTACTGATTTCAATAACCGCTGACATCGGCATCATTGGGTTTGTCGATTCGCGCATTCCCAAACCAGCGTATATAAACCAACATATTGCCTTAATACGGTTCGATCAGTCTCTTGTGTCTAGCCGTTTCGCCGCATACTCACTTACTTCTGAAAGACCACAAAGGCTATTTAGAGCATCAATGGATATTGGTGCAAAAGCTGGGATGAGCCTACTGACGGTCCGAAAGATACGGTTTGCATTACCACCACTTCCCGAACAACGCGCCATCGCTGACGCATTGACGGATGTGGATGGCTTGATCAGAGCGTTGGAGAAGCTTATCGCTAAAAAGCGAACGATTAAGCAGGCCATGATGAAACAACTTCTTACAGGTAAAAGTCGTCTTCCAGGGTTTAGTAAGCAGCAGAGCTATAAGCAAACTGTGATTGGAGTTATCCCCGAGGATTGGATGCTTACAAACCTAGAAAGAGTTTCAGCCTTCATAACCAAGGGATCGACACCAACAACATATGGTTTTCAATGGGTACAAGACGGAGTGCTCTTTCTCAGAAGTGAATGTGTCTCAGAAAATGGCTTAGATCTTTCGCATTCAATGTTTATTTCCCAGAAAGCTCATGCTTTACTTAACAGAAGCGAACTTCGCTCAGGAGATATTCTCATAACGATTACAGGAAATGTAGGGAGAGTAGTTTATCTCAATAATGAATTCAGCTTTGCAAATATGAACCAGCATATTGCTAGAGTTAGAATTATTGATGAGAGCGTATCTACGAAATTCGTCTACTATTTCCTGACTCAAAATTCAGTTCGAAAGGCTTTTAACGCCATAACAACTGGCCAGGCATACCCTCAAATAAGTCTTAAGCAAGTCCGGGAAGCAGTGATTCCTTTGCCTCCATTAGCGGAACAACGTGCCATCGCCGCTGTCCTTTCCGACATGGATGCCGAACTTGCTGCGCTGGAGCAACGCCTTTATAAGACGAGGCAGCTCAAGCAGAGTATGATGCAGCAACTTCTCACAGGTCGGGTCCGACTGCTCAATCAGGAGGCTTCTACTGGACAAGCGAGATTAGAGCTAGCGAAGACCAAAGCTCACAATTGGCAAATCAACGAAGCTGTTGTGATCGCGGTGTTAGCCAATCAGTTTGGAAGCGAGCAGTATCCCCTTGGCCGAAAGCGCTACACTAAGCTCTCCTACTTGTTTCACCGGCATGCGGAGCACAAGGCGGAGGGCTATCTGAAGAAAGCCGCCGGTCCCTATAACCCGAGGACCAGGTATGGTGGCCCAGAGAAGATCGCTATCCAAAATAGATACCTCCAGGAGCATACGAACGCTCAACTCAAGGGATTTGTTGCTGGTGACAATATCGCTCAGGCAGAGGACTATTTTGATAACTGGTATGGTGTAGAGGCACGCCAGTGGCTTGAGCAGTTCCGCTACAAGCCAAACGATGAGCTGGAGCTGTTAGCGACGGTTGACATGGCCGTAGAAGAACTGCGGGACCAAGGAGCAGAAGTAACGGTCACAGCTATCAAGGGCGTGATCAAAGCCAACAAAGAGTGGGAAGCAAAGCTATCGCGGGATGTCTTCTCCGACGACCACATTGCGGAGGCCCTTGAGACGTGTCGAGTGCTGTTCGACGCGAGGAAAGAGGAATTACGATGAGCACCGTCGGCCAGAAGGAAATCCTAACGCAGCAGCATGTGATTCAACGCTTCCAGCATGAGCTGGGCTATACCTACCTGGGCAACTGGAAGGATCGCGCAAGCAACAGCAACGTCGAGGAGAGCTTGCTCACCAACTGGCTCAAACGCCAGGGCCACAATGACAAGATCATCACTAAGGTGCTCTACGAACTGGGCAAAGCGAATGCGCTCGGCGGTAGCAAGACGCTCTACGAGGCGAACCGTGAGGTCTATAGCCTGCTGCGCTACGGTGTCAAGATCCGGCCCGATGTGGGCGAGCAGCACATCACGGTCTGGCTGATCGACTGGAAGAACGTCGCGAACAACGATTTTGCCATCGCCGAGGAGGTCACGATTGCTGGGGAGAACACGAAACGACCCGACATCGTGCTCTACGTCAATGGCATTGCCCTTGGTGTATTGGAGCTGAAGCGCTCGACCGTATCCGTAGCCCAGGGTATTCGCCAGAACCTCGACAACCAGAAGAAGACATTCATCCGGCCCTTCTTCACCACGATCCAGCTCGTAATGGCTGGCAACGACACCGAAGGATTGCGCTATGGTGTCATTGAGACCCGCGAGAAGTATTACCTGACGTGGAAGGAACCCAGTTCGGTTGAGAATCCCCTCGACCGAGTCCTTACGCAGCTCTGCCATAAGGAGCGGCTGCTCGAAATCGTCCATGACTTCATCGTCTTCGATGCCGGCACCAAGAAAACCTGTCGCCACAACCAGTATTTCGGCGTTCGAGCAGCTCAGGAACATGTGAAACGTCGTGAGGGCGGGATTATCTGGCACACACAGGGCAGCGGTAAGAGCCTGACAATGGTCTGGCTCGCGAAATGGATTCGTGAACATGTATCAAACGCTCGCGTCCTGCTGATCACTGACCGCACCGAACTCGACGAGCAGATCGAAAGCGTTTTCAAGGGGGTTAACGAGGCCATCTACCGCACCAAGAGCGGTGCCGACCTTGTTCGCGTCCTCAACACGGGCGACGAGTGGCTGGTTTGTTCGCTGATCCATAAATTCGGCAGGAGCGAGGAAGGCGACATCGATGCCTACCTCCAGGACATCCAGCGCCACCTGCCCAAAGGTTTTTATCCAAAAGGTGAGATCTTCGTTTTCGTCGATGAGTGCCACCGTACCCAGTCTGGCAAGCTGCACCAGGACATGAAAGCGCTGCTGCCGGGAGCCATGCTGATTGGTTTCACCGGCACGCCATTATTGAAGCAAGACAAGCAGAAGAGCATCGAAGTGTTCGGGCCATACATCCATACCTATAAGTATGATGAGGCTGTGCGCGACGGTGTTGTGCTGGATCTGCGCTACGAGGCCCGCGACATCGACCAGAACATTACGTCCCAGGCTAAAATCGACCAGTGGTTCGAGGCCAAGACGAAGGGTCTCACCGACGTTGCCAAAGCGCAGCTCAAGCAGCGCTGGGGCACCATGCAGAAGGTTCTCAGCGCACGGGATCGGCTTGAAAAGATCGTCGCGGACATCGTGCTGGACATGGAGACGCGGGACCGGCTCGTAAGTGGACGAGGTAACGCACTGCTGGTCTCAGGCAGTATCTACTCGGCGTGTCGGTTCTTCGAGCTGTTCCAGCAGACCGACCTAGCAGGTAAATGCGCGATCATCACCTCCTACAAACCATCGCCTGCTGACATCAAGGGCGAGGAAAGCGGCGAAGGGCTGACCGAAAAGCTGCGGCAGTACGAGATCTACCGCAAGATGCTGGCGGCCCACTTCGACGAGCCTGAAGAAACGGCGATGTACAAGGTCGAGCAGTTTGAGCAGGAGGTCAAGCAGCGCTTCATCGACCAGCCTGGCCAGATGAAGCTGCTGATCGTCGTAGATAAGCTGTTGACCGGCTTCGATGCTCCACCCGCGACCTATCTCTACATCGATAAGCAGATGCACGACCACGGCCTGTTTCAGGCCATCTGCCGCGTCAACCGCCTTGATGATGAAGACAAAGAATACGGCTACATCATTGACTACAAGGATCTGTTCAAGTCGTTGGCGCGATCAATTCAAGATTACACAGGCGAGGCGTTCGGCGGCTACGATCATGACGACGTGGCTGGTCTGTTAAAGGATCGGCTGCAGAAAGGTCGAGAACGGCTCGAAGAGGCCCGCGAGTCGATCAAGGCGCTGTGCGAGCCAGTCGAGCCACCACGCGACACAGCAGCCTATCTCCACTACTTCCGTGGTCCCAGCGATGATGAAGCGGCTTTGAAAGACAATGAGCCAAAGCGTCTGGCACTCTACAAGCTGGCTGGAGCGTTTCTGCGTGCTTACGCCAATCTGGCTAACGAGATGAACGACGCCGGATACTCCGACGCAGAGGCGCAGGAAATCAAGGCCGAGGTCGATCACTACGAGAAAGTGCGGCAAGAGGTGAAGCTCGCCAGCCGCGACTACATTGATATGAAAATGTACGAGCCCGCCATGCGTCACCTCCTGGACACATACATCCACGCCGAGGAAAGCGAGAAACTCTCGGCCTTCGACGACATGACGCTGGTGGAGTTGATTGTCGAGCGCGGTGAAGCTGCCGTCGATTCGTTGCCGGAGGGCATCCGCGCGAATCCAGAAGCGATGGCTGAGACGATCGAGAACAATGTGCGCCGGCTGATCATTGACGAGATGGCCGTCAACCCAATCTACTACGAGCGAATGTCAGAGTTGCTCGACGCCCTGATTCAAGCCCGAAAGCAGCAAGCCCTGGACTACAAGGCGTACCTTGCAAAGATCGTTGAGGTGGCGAAGCAGGTGCGTAAGCCGGAAATGCAGTCAATCTATCCTGCAAGCATGAATACCCCTGCGTTGCGAGCCCTGTATGACAACCTCAAGCAGTATGCAGAAACAGGCACGCACGAGAATCCAGCAAGCTACAACGGCGTTATCCCTGAGGATGCAACGGCGAGCTTAGCTACTGCTGTGGATCGTGCTATCCGTAATGTGAAGAAAGCCGATTGGCGTGGGAATCGGCTCAAAGAGCGCGAAGTCCGTATCGCGATCAAATCAGTCATTGGCAATGATGATACGCAGGTGAATGCGATCTTTGACATGGTGAGGAGCCGGCAGCGTGACTACTAAACGGCACCAAATCGATGTCGGTGGCATCCCTGTGGAGGTCGTCTGGAAGGACATCAAGAACCTGCACCTGGGAGTCTATCCTCCTGATGGCCGAGTGCGCGTTGCTGTTCCGCTACGCCTGGCCGATGAAGATGTGCGCCTCGCCGTTATTTCCCGATTACCCTGGATTCGCCGACAGCAGGATAGTTTTGAACGCCAGGATCGGCAGTCGCAGCGAGAGATGATCACAGGCGAGAGCCACTATGTACAAGGACGA
>JAFAYS010000774.1 GCA_019240175.1 Chloroflexota bacterium
TGTACCAATCGATGAGTACGACAAGTTGTTTCAACAGTAGTTCATCAGCATGCCAACACGTTTTTCCATACGCCACCAGCGGATGGCTTCCTGCAGGCATCGTGTACTATGTTCAACTGTTGTATTCCCTAATGAGGTAGTTATGAAACTACAACAAGGTTCGACATTCTTCTTAAAGGTCGTTATTTTACTTATCGCAATAGGTGTGCTGGCCGGTATGATCACGTTTCCTCAAACTGAAGGGAGAGCTACCAACTTAGATCTCATCAGTATTTATACAGATCCGTTTATTATCTATGGATATATAGCTTCAATTCCTTTTTTTGCTGCGTTATATCAGGCCTTTAAGCTTTTAGGCTATGTTGATGCCAATAATGTTTTTTCTCAATTAGCCGTGAAAGCATTGAGGAATATAAAATACTGCGCTATCATCATCAGTGGCTTCATTGTCCTGGGGATACTATACATACGGTTTTTTGTTCAAGGTGAAGACCCAGCAGGTCCGACGGCTGTGGGCATGTTTACGATTTTTGCTTCGCTCGTCATCGCAACTGCTGCTGCTCTTTTTGAAAGACTGCTCCAAAATGCCGTAGATATAAAATCAGAACATGATTTAACGGTATAAGGAGCAAAGATGGCAATCAAAGTAAATATCGATGTCATGCTAGCTAAGCGGAAAATGAGCGTCACTGAACTGACCGAGAAGGTTGGTATAACCATGGCTAATCTTTCGATCTTGAAAAATGAAAAGGCCAAAGCTATTCGTTTTTCCACGCTGGAGGCGATTTGCAAAGCCTTAGATTGTCAGCCTGGAGACATTTTGGAGTACAAAAGTGACTAGCTTGCTGAGCCTCAATCGCTGGCCGTACACTGTACCAGTCATCCGTTCGGTCGCATCCAGCCAGGTCGCAATTGCCACGTTACGCAGCAACTAATCGAGTGAATCGCTAGCATACGTTGTACAATCGTCACGCGAGGCGTAGGCAATCGACACTATCGCGTAGACTGCACCAAACGTGGGTTGAGCCAGCTCAAGTTATATGATCAAAAAGAGGTGCTGCGCGCACATGCAGCACCTCTTCATTTATACGTGTTGGCGGCTAGTGGCGTGGGTGGATCGTCATCTGAAGGCCGTCTTTGGGTCTCATCGTGACCGCGACCTCGGGCTTGACCTGCTGACCGGGAACCAGCCGCAGATCGGCGTACTGCGCGACCATCGCCAGCAGCAGCTGGCCTTCCATCAGCGCCAGGTTATTGCCGATGCAGATGCGCGGGCCCGCGCTAAAGGGCATGAATGCCAGCCGGTGCTGCCGCTTATGGTTATCGCCGGCCCAGCGATCGGGGTTGAAGGTGTTGGGATCGCTCCAAAACTCAGGGTGGCGCTGGATATTGTAGATGCTGAGCAAGATCATCGACTTGGCCGGCAGCGTGTAGCCGCGCAGCGTGGTCTCGCGTGGGACCAGGCGCGGGATCGACGGCGCTGCCGGGTAGAGCCGCAGCACCTCGTTGAAGACCTGCTGCGTGTAGGGCAGATTCGGCAGGTCGGCGATCGTCGGCGTGCGACCTTCCAGGACACTGTCCAGCTCGGCCTGGAGTCGCGCCATGACCTCGGGATGCTGGGCCAGCATATACCAGGCCCACGACAACGTGTTGGCGGTGGTCTCGTGGCCCGCCGCGAAGATCGTCAGCACTTCGTCGCGCAGCTGCTGGTTGCTCATGCTCTCGCCGTTATCGGCGTCGCGCGCCTCAAGCAGCATGTCGAGCAGATCGCCGTGTGTCGTGCCCTCGGCCCGGCGCTGATTGATCAGCCGATACACGATCTCGTCGAGCGTCTGAGTCGCCTGCCGAAACGCGCGATTGTTCGGCGTCGGCCAGCTGACCGGAAGCTGGATCGGGCCGACACCGCGCTTGCTCACAAAGTGTGTGGTCGTGGCCACCGCCGGCCCAACCCTGCCGGCCTCGCTGAGCACGTCGGCGCTAAACATCGTCTGGGTGATAATATCCAGTGTGACCTGCATCATCTCTTCGGCGATGTTGACGGTCTCGCCGTCGGGCCACGCCTGCCAGCGCCCGATCATCCGCTCGCCAGCCGCCACCATTTTATCGCCCATCGCGACCAGGCGCTGGCGATGGAACATTGGCTGCATCATGCGGCGCTGCGTCAGCCAGGACTCGTGATTGTCATTGGTGATCAGACCGTTGCCCAGCATCAGCCCCAGTCCCTGATGCTTCGGCATTTTGACAAACTCGCTGCTGCGATCGATCAGCACTTCCTGCGCTAGCTCGGGATGGGCCACCATATGCAGGACGCGCCCGCCAAGCTTAAACTTGACGATGTCGCCATAGGTTGCAAAGGACTGTGCGAGCGTGCCCAGGCTATCCCGCCGGAAATCGCGCATATTGCCGACCAGCCACTCGCCGCGTGGTCCAGGCGCTTCTTTGCCTGGTGTGTTCGCTACTATCGTGCTCATACTATTCTCCAGATATATTCCAGCCCGCGCCGCATCGCTTGATCTACGCTGCCGCGTCGCCTGGCGTGTGAGCTAATCCATTCTGTGTAAAATCGGCAACGATGTCTGCCAGCGTCTGCGGATCGCGCTCGCCCGTCAGCAGGTAGCGCACAGTCAGGCGTTCAACCATCCCACCGATTGCTTCGGCGATCACCGCTACGTCGATCTCGGGCCGCATGTAGCCTGCCGCCTGGTTATTTGCCAGCTTCGCGGCGAAAAGATCCACCAGCTCTTGCTTGATCGAGTCGGCGTCCGGCGCTTGCAGCAGCCCGATGCGCGTCATGTTTGGATCGTCGGCCAGAAATTGGAAGATCGCCGTGATGTGCTGGCGTGTCTTGGCGGCGAGCTCGGCGGGCGGAGTGTCGCGATCCAGCTGTCCCTCGCGGATCAGCTCTCGGAAGCGCTCCCGAAAAGCCGTGACCAACTCGGCAAAGACTGCCTCTTTACTCTCGAAGTAAAAATAGAAGGTTGGCTGCGTCACGCCGGCATCTGCGACGATCGTGCTGACTTTGGTCGCATGATAGCCACACTGGCCGAATATACGCGCCGCCGCCTGGAGCAGCCTTGCTCGTCGCGCTTCGCCTCGGGTGCCACGCTCTTGCACCATTGCAGCGTTCTCCTTCTGACCAATCTACTTGAGAGTAACTATACTGTTGAGTAGGGTTACTGATCAGTAGGGTACTCCTCAAGGTTAGGGTTGTCAAGCGGCAATTTTGGGATTTTGGGTATCAAAAAAAGGTAGCAATATACAGCGAGGCCAGCGATCAGGTTGCTCGATCGCCGGCCTCCGTGGAATTGTGGAGATTACATTGGTGTCAGGTTGATGATGCGTCTGGGACGTATCGCATACGTCCGGTATTCCTCGCTGAGGTTTTACCCGCCGATCGGCAGGAAGCCGCTGATCGAGGTGCCGATCTGCTGCTCACGGGCTAGCTCCAGCACCAGGTGGCTGACCGCGAGATCGAGTACGCCCAGGCCGAACGGGCTAAACACCGTGATCTGCTCTGGGTTGGGTCGGGCCGGAGCCGCGCCGCTGGTAATATCGGCCAGCGTGCAGCGCACAAAGTCGCGGTTGCCGACCTGCTGTTCGGCCAAGTGGATCGAGGTTTGCGCGCGGCTCACATGGTCGACATCGTCCACGACGTTATCCGCCGCCAGAATCACCTCAGGCGTGAAGTCGCGCAACGATACATGCAGAATCGTGCTGCCGGGTGCGCAGATCGAAAGATCGCTGAGATGCGGCTCGATCGCGGTGGTTGCCAGCGAGACCAGCGGCGCGCTGCTCAAAACCTCCTCGGCGCTGCCAACGATCTGAACGTCCAGCCCGTCGCCCAAAGTCTGCGCCTGCTCCGCGAAGCGCTGGGCCGATGCCGGCAGCGCGTCGAAGACGACCAGCGTCGCGAGTGAGGGGAAGACGGCCCGCAGGAAGCGCGCGACCTCGAAGTTAATCAGGCCCGTGCCGATCAGACCTGCCACTTTGGGCTCAGGATCTCCATGCAGGAACTGGGCGGCCAGCGCCGCGCTGGCGGCGGTACGCTTGGCGCTGATGATCGAGCCTTCCAGAATCGCCTCGGGCAGGCCGGTCTCCGCCGAGTTAATCACCACGACCGCCGAGGCGCGTGGAATGCCGCGATCGTGGTTGCCCGGAAACGAGGCGATCCACTTTACGCCGGCGATGTTGAAATCTTCGCCGAGAAACGTGGGCAGCGCGATAATGCGGTTGCGCGGACTATCCGGGAAGCGCAAAAACGTCGAGTGCGGCAGTGAGCTCGCGCCGCGATTGTGGATCTCGTAGGCCGTGCGTACCATGCGCACAATATCCAACTCGCGATTCTCTAGCAGCGCGAGCACCTCAGGCCCTTTGACGATCAGAATGTCGCTATCGATCATGGATGTCTCCTGAATGTATGAGCGACGAATAGCCGCTCGTGATCAGCTTCGTTGGGAGAATTCTCCCGTCGGCGGCATTCATGATAACAGGTCTTGATCCGCATGCTGGTGGCGATGGGAGCAGACGCTAAAAATCCAGAATCATACGATTCTGGATGACCGTTTGCTTCACGTGTTGGCGACCTTGGCTGCTGCCACCAACGCCGATCCTGAGCTCGGCAGGCGCGAACGCGATAAACCCTTTTAGGGTAAATGCGCCAACAATATTTTTTTCATGGTTTGGAGCCCATATTTTGGGCTAATCTTAGGAGCTGATCGGCGGTTTTGGGCTTTCCTATGCGATTTTTGGGCTTCGCTGCTCCACACGAAATTTAGGCGAAAGCGTCCAGCACCCGGTAAGGTTGTCGGTAAGGTACGATTGATACACTGTAGTCAGTTCCGGTGAGACACCCCCAGACAACAACCTCACCGTTTACCATCACTGCAACGCAGGTACACGTGTCGACACTACACCCTCCAACGATGCGTTCTGTGTTTTGATGGTCTTGGACGTATCGCGCTGCACCCCCCAGCGGTACGTCCTTTCTTTTTAAGCACAAAAATCGAGGAGCGCCGCCAGGTTTGTTTGGCGGCGCTCCTCGTGTGTTTTCGGAGAGTGAATGCTTAGCTGTCCTGCGGCTGCTCGTCGTTGATGCGCTCAAGCTTCAAGTTATCGCGGTGCGCCCAGCGAATCTGGTTGCCGCGGAACGAGGTCAGTTTGACCCACTCGCCCTCGATCGATTCGGCCATGAGCACGCGACCACGCTGGACACGCCGCACAACCGGATAGTTGATGCCGGGACCTGAGCGCAGATTGGCGCTGGCGACGATCACAGTCGCGCGGAAGTTCGGCAGCGCCGGCGGTGCGGGCCAGCCATTGGCCGGCTTGGAGCGCAGGAAGCGCAGCACACCGTCGGCCACACCGCGCGCCAGCCGATCGGCCTCTTTGGTCATCAGCGTGCGATCGCTGGGATTGGTCAGATAGCCCATCTCCAGGATTGCGCCCGGTGTGTCGTTGGCGATCGAGTGGCGGAAGCACCCGCTGCTAAACGCATAGTAGCCGCGCATTCCTGAGGTGATCCGCCCGCCGTCCCAGGCTAGCCCGGAAGCTTTGCCGTAGTCCTGGCGCAGCGCATTGACCAGCGCCACGCCGGCCTCCCACTCGCGCCACTGCGTCGCAACCTTGAAGCCGCGCAGCCTGGTGTTCGCATTGCCGTCGGCGTGGATCGAGACGAAGGCATCGGCGCGGTAGGCCGGCGGAACCGTGGCCGGCAGCACATCGACTTCGACGCCGACGTTGCGCAGATAGACTGCCGCGCGCTGGGCAATATCCAGATTGACCTGCGCTTCGCGAATACCAGCCGCCGCAGCCCCGGTGCTGTTGCGCAGCGAGCTTAGCTCATCGGGCAGCTCGTTCGATAGCCAGTGACCGGCTTGCAGACCGACACGCCAGGTCGCGGCGCTTGCTGCCTGGGGCAAACTGAGGCTGAGCAGCAGGAGAAACAGGGCCAGGTAGGAGAAGATGCGGCGCATAAGAATCCCTTGATGTGTAAACCCATCGACGGCGAAGAAGCAAAATGTTGGCACAAATGTGGCAACTATTATAGCGAATCGAGTTGAATATATGCTTGGGGAAAAATAAGAAGATCGTGAGAAAAAAAAGATCCGCTACGTAGCTGCTCGGCCCACCCCCCAGTCGGTCGAGCAACGTACTGTAACGGATATGCGTAGCATAGCATAAACCAAATTTTTACACACCTTGACCAATAGTACTAATTAGGGGTAGTACCGATATACTTATTTCGTAGTACTTCTGTCGATCGTAGGCAATAGAATAGGCGAGGCATTGACCTCGCCTGTGTCGTCGATCGAATGATTGATGAGGATTAACCTGGCGGTCGGCGCATGAACTTGGTCACCTCCTCGCGGAAGCTGCGCAGCTCCTTCAGCTCGGCTTCTAGCTCGGCGAAGCGGCGGCTGGCTAGCTCGGTCTGCTTGCTTTCGAGGCTTTCCACCTGTTTGCGCAGCGCGCCAATCTCCTCGTCTTTGGACGTGAGCAGCCGCTGGGTATCGCTCAGCCGCGCCTTGAGTGGCTCGACCTCGTTCAGTGTGGCGCGCTGCTCCTCGACGTTACGCTGGAGCCGCTGCATTTCGCTGTCGCGGTTAGTGAGCTGCCGGGAGAGCGAATCGACCTGGCTGCGTAGCTCCTCCGCTGGCTGCGCGCCCCCAACCGAGTAGTAGCGCACCTGGCCGTTTTCCTCGTAGAGCGTGACCTGGCTGCCGGCGGAGATCTGCCGGAAGAAGCCCGGCAGTGTCGCGACGATGCTCGGCGTGTCGATCGGATCGTAGGTGGCGCGCCGCACCGCAACGCCGGCATCTTTGAGCTGGGCCTCGGCGGTCTCGGTAGATTGGTTGATCAAGGTTTTGCCCTCGAAGGCGGCGCGCCGTGTGAAAGGTGGCGCGAAGGCGGGCTGGCCCGTGGAGGCCGTCGCGACGCCCGCCGCCGTGCGCGATTTGCTGGTGAAGCTGCGCAACAGCGCGCCGAGATCGAAGCCCTGCAGCACGCCCAAACCCTGGCGCACCTGCTCGCCGCGCAGCCGCGACTCGCCCTGAAACGATTGCTCCTGATCGAACTCGTCGACCGTGAAGCGGCCAAACAAATCCGG
>JAFAYS010000116.1 GCA_019240175.1 Chloroflexota bacterium
TGGAGTGGATACTTCCTTAATGCAGGCGTGTGGTCATTATCACAGACACGAACGAGCCGGAGTCGCTAAGTTGCCCCTCTTAGCTATCCGGCCCTTCATGGTTGGGAATAAATCCCTCACATCTCTTACAACGCAGCGCAGCGGTAACCAGATACGCGTCGCATGACTAATTCGCCCGAAGTGGTCCACGCGCGATCGTGGCTCGCATCACGTCTAGATCGCCGGGCACAATATGCTCGCCCCACCAGGTTGCGCCGGCCTCAGCCACCGCTGCGATATGCGCTCGATCTTGCTCCCAGTCTTCGCCGCGCTCACGCCCACCAACTGTGATCTCGAACGGCGTTGCTGGGCCGCGCCGCTCGTCGACAAAGGCGCGCAGGCTGCGAATATCCTCGGGCGTCATGTCTTGCCAGGGACCACCGCCGGTGAACTTGTACATGCACGAGCCATCCCAGCGCGCCGCACGCTCCAGCGGCCCAGGCAACGGATACCCGCCGCCGACCCAGATCGGGATGCGCGGCTGCTGCACCGGCTTCGGCAAAAAGGTCACATCCTGGATCTGGTAGTGCTCGCCCTGGTAGCTGAAAGGCTCTCCGCTCCACAGCCCGGCGATTATATCCAGCGCCTCATCGACCATGCCGGCGCGCTGCTTGGTTACGGTCACCTCGCCAAAGTCGACGAAATCGGTATCGCTGCCGTTGCCGATGCCCACGCCTAGCACGAAGCGGCCATGCGAAAGATGATCCAGCGTGAGCGCCTCGCGCGCCAGCTTCCAGGGCCGTCGTCGCGACAGTGGCGTAACGGTGATGCCCAGCGTGATTCGTTCGGTGCGCAACGCCATCGCGGCTAGCGCGATCCACGGATCGTAGGTGCTGTGATCTTCGCCCCAGTGAATAATGTAATCTTCGAGAAAAACGCCGTCCCATCCCGACTCTTCGGCCAAATGTGCTAGCTCGCCGAGGGTTCGCGCGTCGCCGTACGCGCCCGCACTCGCCATGCTCAGACCGTAGCGCATGCATTCCTCCTCTGATTGGGGATTGATGTGATTGGACGTGGGTTGAAAGAGTTTATCAGCACCGTGTGACAGCTACCGCCACAGGATCGATTGAGTCTGGGAGATGTTCAGGAGGTTGGAACAATTGATTTTGGCACACAAAAAAAGCCCTGAACAATCTGTTCAGGACTTGTGGCGACCCCGAGAGGGCTCGAACCTCCAACCTACAGCTCCGGAGGCTGTCGCTCTATCCAATTGAGCTACGGGATCGTGGCCTTGCTTGCACTATACCACGCAAGCGCGCTCCATGCAAGCATCCGCGCCGCGCTACTCCGGCGGATTCTCATCCGCGCCGTACTCGCGATGCCAGCGATCGACAATATCGCGCGCATCGACCAGATCGTCGGCCTCGTCGCTGGCGGCGCTGTAGCGAAACAGGTCGCCGGGCGTGCAGTGGAAGTAGGTGCAGAGCGACGCCAGCGCTTGAAGCGAGACGCGATCCGCCTGGTTGTTGATCATCGATGTCAGCGTGTTGACCGAGATGCCGGTCTCCTGCGCCACTTCGGCCAGCCGCAGCCGGCGATCTAGCTGGTTTTCGCGTTGGGTCAACAGCTCACGTAAGCGAAGTTTGATCGTAGCCATAGAACGCTCCTCTGCTTATACCGCGCTGTGTCAAGTATATGCAGTTCTGCCGCCGAGAGCAACTCGCGTTGACAGAGCGCAACTTCGATGCTACGATCAGATAAACAATATGTGCTGGGGGGGCCGGAAGAGTCCGGCTGAGAGGTTGGCCCATAATGCCAATGACCCTTTGAACCTGACCTGGGTTATACCAGCGTAGGGAAGCTAAGAGGCATGAGGTGCCGCTACGTTTTCTTACGTGGCGGCTTTTTTTGTGCTCATGATTAAGGAGTAGCCCGTATGCTACGCAATATGGTTGGATGGTTGCTGGCGCTGCTGATTCTGGCGGCGTGCGGCAACACAGGCACGAACACAGCGCAGCCCGGCGCGACCACGGAGGCGACCAGCGCCGCCACGAGTGCGACCGATACCGCCGCAGGCGACGCGGCGGAGGTGCAGACCGTCACGAGCGAGAACTATCCCAACACGCTCACAATCATGTCGCACGATAGCTTCAACCTCAGCACCGAGGTCATCGCAGAGTTCGAGAAGGCCAACAACGTCAAGCTACAGTTTCTCAAAGCCGGCGATACCGGCTCGGCGCTCAACCGCGCGCTGCTGACCAAAGCCAATCCGCTGGCCGACGTGTTTTTCAGTGTCGACAACACGTTTCTCAGCCGTGCGCTCAGCGCCGACGCCTTCGAGCCGTACGCGCCCCAAGGCCTAGATCAGATTCCTACCGATCTCAAGCTCGACGATCAGAATCGGCTGATCCCGATCGACTATGGCTTTGTTAATCTCAACTACGATCTGTCGAGTGAGCTGTTCAAGGACATTCCCGAGCCCGAGCAGCTGCGGCTGGAAGATCTGACCAAGCCCGAGTTCAAGGGCAAAGTTGTGATGGAAAATCCGGCCACCTCATCGCCGGGCCTGGCCTTCATGCTGGCGACGATCGACTACTTTGGCCAGGAGAACTGGCTCAGCTGGTGGCAGCAGATGCGCGAGAACGATCTGGTGGTGGTGGACGGCTGGGAGACGGCCTACTACACCAACTTCAGCGGCTCGTCCGGCAAAGGCCCGCAGCCGATCGTCGTGAGCTACGCGACATCGCCAGCCGCCGAGGTTGCTTTTTCCGAGGGTGCGCTCAAGGAGCCGCCGACCGGCAACATTTTGCCGCCCAAGGCCGCCTTCCGTCAGATCGAGTTTGCGGGTATTTTGAAAGGCACGAAGAACCGCGCACTGGCCGAGAAGTGGATGGACTACATGATCTCGGAGCGGGTGCAGAACGACATCATGCCGCAAATGGTGATCTATCCCGCGCTGCCGACCGCGACGATCCCCGAGGTGTATCAAAAGTTCGCGCCGGTGCCGGAGTCGCCCGCCGTGCTCGATCCCGAGACCATCGCGACCAACCGCGACGCCTGGATTCGCGAGTGGACGCAGACGGTGCTGCGCTAAGCCGACCAAGATGAATGCGTAGGGGTGTATTGCATAATGGAGCGCGAATGAAGGCAGTTGATCGACAGCTTGAGCAGCCTGGACGGCGCACGGCGTCAGGCCTGGGTCTGGCGCTGCTGCGCGGCGGCCTGTTTGCGCTGCCGCTGCTCTTCTTCGCGCTCTTTTACTTCTACCCGCTGATCGCGATTCTGCGCGTCAGCTTTGCCTCAGCTGAAGAGTCGATCGCGGGCATCGTGTCGCTGTGGCGCGATAGCTACTATCTGTCGGTGCTGTGGTTCAGCGTCTGGCAGGCCGCGCTCTCGACGGCGCTGACTCTGGCGCTGGGCTTGCCGATCGCGTATGTGTTTGCGCGCTATCGTTTCTGGGGCAAGACGCTGCTGCGGGCGCTGGCGACGGTGCCGTTTGTGCTGCCCACGGTGGTGGTCGCGGCGGCCTTCGCGGCGCTGCTGGGCCAGAACGGCGTGGTCAACACGATCCTCGGCGATCTGCTCGGCATTCCCGCGCTGCTCAAGCTCGAAAACACGTTGACGCTGATTCTGATCGCGCATGTCTTCTACAATCTCACAGTTGTGCTGCGCATCGTCGGGGGCTTCTGGGCTAATCTCGATCCGCGGATGGTCGAGGCGGCGCGCGTGCTGGGAGCCAGCCGCTGGCGAGCCTGGGTCGAGGTGACGCTGCCGCTGCTGATGCCGGCGCTGGGCGCGGCGGCGCTGCTGATCTTTCTTTTCACCTTCACCGCCTTTGGCACGATCTTGATCCTGGGCGGGCCGCGCTTTGCCACAGTCGAGGTCGAGATCTACCGGCAGGCGGTCGATTTCTTCAATCTGCCGGTCGCGGGCGCGCTCTCGGTGCTGCAGATCATCGCGACGCTGGCGCTGACAGTCGTCTATACACGGCTGCAAGAGCGCGCATCGCTGCCGCTGGATCTGCGGCCTCAGACCACTGTCCAATTGCCGGTCGTGGGCTGGCGACGGCGGCTGCTGGTGGGTGCGGTGGTCGGCGTGCTGCTGCTGCTCTTGCTAGCACCGCTGCTGGCGCTGGCCTATCGCTCGATCGCGCTGGGCGGCGAGTGGACGCTACAGTTCTATCGCTTGCTTCAGCAGAATCAGCGCAACTCCTACTTTTTTGTGCCGCCGCTGACCGCCGTGCGTAACTCGCTGATGTTTGCCAGCGCGACGACGATCCTGGCGCTGCTGCTGGGCGTTCCCGCCGCCTATGCGCTCACTCGGCGCGAGCGCTGGCTGCGCGCGATCCTCGATCCGCTGTTTATTCTTCCGCTCGGCACGTCGGCGGTGACGCTGGGCTTTGGCTATATCATCGCGCTGGACGAGCCGCCGCTGAATCTGCGGACATCGCCGCTGCTGGTGCCGCTGGCGCATACGCTGATCGCGTTTCCCTTTGTGGTGCGGGCGGTGCTGCCGGTGCTGCGCGGGATCAATCCCCGGCTCCGTGAGGCCGTGGCGGTTCAAGGAGCCGGTCCGCTGCGGGTGCTGTGGGAGGTGGACGTGCCGATCGTGGCGCGGGCGATCGTGGTCGGCGCGGTCTTCGCTTTTACGGTCTCGATGGGCGAGTTCGGCGCGACCTTGCTGCTGTATCTACCCGACTATCCGACCATGCCGCTGGTGATCTATCGCTTCATTGGTCAGCCCGGCTTGGCCAACTACGGCCAGGCGCTGGCGATGTCGACGCTGCTGATGCTGGTGACGGCGCTGGGCTTCGTCGCGATCGAGCGGCTGCGGATCGGCGATATTGGCGAGTTCTAAGCGACTTGCTCAGTGGCGCTGATCGTTTTG
>JAFAYS010000475.1 GCA_019240175.1 Chloroflexota bacterium
CATGACAACATCTAAAATTGGCGCTGCAACTCTGCACGATCAGTCTCTAAGATCAAGAGCTAGCGCCAACCGAGGCCGCACTCACCGCGACCTCTTCGCGCTGCCCGGCCTCGCGGCTGAACTGTAGCGAGTACAGCCGGCTGTACAAGCCGCCCAGCGCCATCAGCTCATGGTGGCTGCCCAGCTCCACAATCTGGCCGCTCTCCATCACCGCGATACGATTGGCGATCTGAACTGTCGAAAGCCGGTGCGCGATCACAAACGTCGTGCGGCCCTGCATCAGCCGCTCTAGCGCCTCCTGCACCAGCGCCTCAGACTCGGAGTCGAGCGCCGAGGTGGCCTCATCAAGGATCAAGATGCGCGGATCTTTGAGCAGTGCCCGCGCGATCGCGACGCGCTGACGCTGGCCGCCGGAAAGCTTCACGCCACGCTCGCCAACCACGGTGTTGTAGCCCTGCGGCAGCTGCGAGATAAACTGGTGCGCGTTGGCCGCCCTGGCCGCTTCGATCATCTCGTCTTCGCTGGCGTCGAGCTTGCCGTACAAAATGTTTTCGCGGATCGTGCCCGAGAAAAGCAGCGTTTCCTGCGGCACGATGCCGATCTGCTCACGCAGCGTGTGCAGCTTGACATCGCGCAGATCGTGGCCGTCGATCGTGATCGCGCCTTTGGTCGGATCGTAGAAGCGTGGGATCATATTGACCAGCGTGGTCTTGCCCGCGCCGCTCGGCCCCACTAGCGCCAGGATCTCGCCAGGCCGCACCTGGATGTCGATCGCGCGCAGCACCGGCGCGTACTCCTCGTGACTCTCGTAGGCGAAATGCAGATCGTGGAAGATGATCTCGCCCTGCACGTGTGGCAGCGGCACGGCGTCGGGCTTGTCGCGAATATCGGGCTCGGTGTCTAGGATCGCAAACACGCGCTGGGTCGCGCCGAGCGCTTCTTGCATCTGGCTGTACAGGCCGGTGAATGTGCCCAACGAGGCCGCGATCGTGCCCGAGTAGATCAGAAACGAGACAAGATCGCCGGGGCTCATCTGGCCGGCGACGACCTGCCGTCCGCCGTACCATAGCACCAGCACCAGCGCGCTAAAGCCCAGAAACGACACCACCGGCAGAAAGGTCGAGCGGATTCTGGTCCGGCGCATCGAGGTCCGAAACGCTTCTTCGATCGCCTGGCGGAAGCGCTTGATCTCATACGGCTCGCGCGCAAACGATTGCACCACGCGAATGCCGGAGACCGTTTCTTCCAGCACCGCAGTCGCGTCGGCCAGCCGATCCTGCACCTCGGTCGAGATGCCGCGAATGCGTCGCCCAAAGTAGATGCCGGCCAGGATCATGCCCGGCACCACCACCATCGTCAGCAGCGTCAGGCGTGTGCTCAGAAAAAGCATCAACGCCAGGCCGCCCGCAAAGGTGACCAGATTTTGCAGAAACGTGGCGATATTGACCGTGGTCACGTTTTGGATCGTCGTGACGTCGTTGGTGACGCGCGACGTGATCTCGCCCACGTGCCGATCGCTGAAGAAGCGCAGCGACATGCGCTGAATATGCTCGTAGGTCTGCAAGCGCAGATCCGCCATCACGCGCTCGCCCACAAAGGTCAGAAAGTAGCTCTGCACAAAGTTGAAGCAGGCCTGCAAAACGAACACGCCCAGCATCACCAGCGCGACCCAGTTGAGGACGCCGCCGCGAAACTGGGGCGGATTGCGCTTGAGCACGTTGCTGTAGAAATCGCCCACAAAGCCGAAGATCGTTGAGCGGCCCGAGGTGGTCTGGCCGGAGATCGCATCGACCAGCAGGCCCGAGACCAGCGGCACCATCAGGCCCAACATGCTGGAAACGAACAAACAGCCAAGCGCGATCGCCAGGCGCTTGCGATACGGCGTGATATAGCTGAAGAGGCGTCGCCAGTTGATCTCGACCACGCTTTGCACAGGACTACCCGAGGGTTCGCGATCAGCAGCGCCGCTGTGTGGCGAAGGGCCTACATCATCAATCGTCGCATCTGACACGGAGCCTCCTCATGTTCGGCTGATAGGTGTACGTTTAGGTCGTCAGGATCACCAGCTCTTGGTCGCGCGCTCGTTTCGGCCTTTGCTACACCAGAAATCGCAGATTCACTACACGCAGTGCTAGATACAGTGTATCTGTGAAACTCCCCGTCGGCAAGACCGGGATACAAACAAACCAGGCGTGATACCTGGTTTGTCGCGATTCTGCATTGTAAGCGAGCGCTTATTCGCTCTGCGGAATAAACTGCTCAGCCAGTTGGACGCCCTGCTGCAATAATTGTTGCACGGTCTCGTCGGAGCGCGCCTCGGCGTAGATGCGCAGCACCGGCTCGGTTCCCGAGGGCCGAATCAGCAGCCACGAGTCGTCACCCAGCAGATATTTGACACCGTCGCGATCGTTGATGCGCGTCACGGGCAATCCGGCCAGTTCAGCCGGCGCGGCGTCCTTGAGCTGCCGCACCAGCTCTTTTTTGCTGAACGGTCGCACGTGCTTGTCGATGCGATCGTAGAGAAACGGCCCGACGCTGCTCTGGAGC
>JAFAYS010000773.1 GCA_019240175.1 Chloroflexota bacterium
AGGGCGTCCAAGCCCTACTCGCTGTCGCGCTAGCGCCTGGGGCCTGGCTGCACATCTAGGACGATTAAACAGTCTACACCGCCTGGAAAGGGCGGTGTATATGTAGGAGAAGCTCGATGAGTCTTGAACAACGCAGCCTTGGCCGGCAGGGCCTTGCGGTCTCGGCGATTGGCCTTGGCTGTATGGGCATGAGCCAGTCGTACGGCACTGCCGAGGAGCGCAACGAGCGCGCGTCGATCGCCACGATCCAGCGTGCGATCGAGCTCGGCTGCACGTTTCTCGACACGGCGGAGATCTACGGTCCTTACACCAACGAGGAGCTGCTGGGGCGCGCGATCAAGGGACGGCGCAACGAGGTGATGCTTGCCACGAAGTTCGGCTTCTGCATCGAGAACATACCAGCCCTCGACAGCCGACCAGAGCATATTCGCGAGGTCGTGGTGGCGTCGCTGCGCCGGCTGCAGACCGATCACATCGACCTGCTCTACCAACATCGCGTCGATCCCATGGTGCCGATCGAGGAGGTCGCGGGCACCGTGGCAGATTTGATCGCCGAGGGCAAGGTGCGCTTCTTCGGCCTTTCCGAAGCGGATGCCACCACCATTCGGCGGGCGCACGCCGTCCAGCCGGTCTCCGCGCTCCAGAGCGAGTATTCCCTGTGGGAGCGCAACCTTGAGGCGGAGATCATCCTCGTCCTGCGCGAGCTTGGCATTGGCCTGGTGCCGTTCTCGCCGCTGGGGCGTGGCTTCCTGACCGGTGCCGTCACGCGCGCGGAGGCGTACCCCGAGGGCGACGTCCGGCGTGGTGATCCGCGCTTCCAGGGCGAGAACTTCGACGTCAATGTGCGGGCGGCGGAGGCAGTCCATGCGGTGGCGCGCTCATTCGGCGTTAAGCCGGGTCAGGTTGCGATCGCCTGGCTGCTGCACAAGGGAGACGACATCGTGCCGATTCCAGGGACCAAGCGTGTCACGTATCTGGAAGAGAACGTGGCCGCCGCATCGATTGTGCTCGATGCAGATCAGCTGCGCACACTTGACGATGCTCTTGCGCCGGGCAAGGTGGCCGGGCTGCGCTACAACCCGGCCACGCGGGCCACGAGCCGTCGTTGACGGTGGAGGCGTGCCGCCCGCAAGCAGCACGCTTGGCACCTGCGACCTGGCTGCAAATCTGGGAGATTAAACAATGTACACCGCCCGGAAAGGCGGTGTACTCGCAAAGTGGGTTCAGGTAACGATCGCGACGGTGCTGGCTGCGGTGGTGTCCATGTAGGCCAGAATCGCAAGATACCAGCCCAACGTCACCAGCCAGGGTAGCTCGGGCAGATCCAGCGCGGCGGGCAGAATCTCGACCTCGGACGAGAGACGGAGCATGCCGCCCATGCTATAGCGCACCAGCGATGTTTCGCTCTCGCTCTTGATCTCGTATTTTGTCTGCCACATGTTTGTCGACACCAGCAGCTTACGATCATCCGGCAGCGTCAGCGTGCCACCGCCGCTCCAGGTGTTATTAACAAACGTCGCGATATCGCTATCGCTGTCGCAGGCGCGAACTGTCACCTTAGTTTGCCAAAAGCCAACTCGCTTAAAGGTCCAGCAGCCCTCGGCGCTTTCGGCGGTAGCGAACGAGCCAAAGGAGCTGCGAAAGCGCAGCGTGGCCGCGATCTGATCGCCGGCGTGCAGCTCGTACTCCATCTTCGAGGCTTTCGGCTGGGTCCATTTGAGCGCCTGACCGGATAGCGCAGGGAGAGATTGCATATGTTGCTCCTCGTTGTCGCCGTATCAGTAGGCCGACACGATTTGTACGCCGTGGGTGCGCTGGATGTTGCGCGCCCTGCGGCATAGGAGCAAGCCGCGCACCGCTAGAGACTGGGCGTGGCGTAGCCGTACTTCTCGATGATGAACTGATCGCGGTGCTTGATCAGCTCAAGCGTATCGCGATCGTAGTAGTACTCGACCGAGCGTTTGCGCGACGAGGTGTTGGTTTTTTTGCTGCCACGGATCGTGGCAATCTGCTCGTCGCTCAGCTGCACGCCGCACTGAGTCAGGACTTTGATAAAATCGTCTTCCAGCTGCTCGTTACGAATCGTGCCGGTGAGCATGTTCTGCTCGCGGTCGAAGGCGGCAAGATCGGCGGCGCTCTTAAACGAGTCGGGCTGCTCGAAAAGATTGGCTACGTCACGACCGAAGAGGCGCAGATAGCGGAAGGTCATCAGGCCGGCAAATGTGCTGAGCGATGTGCGATCGTAGCCTTCAGCCATCTCGCGCTGCCGATCATGATTGCAGAGCAGGTAGAGCCACTCGCGAAACGCCTGCGGATCGTCGACGCTGCGGTAGCTGTTCCGCCAGAGCTGCCTGGGCTTCTTGAGCTGGATCGGGAGTGAGCGGAACGCATAGCCCGGCGCAAAGATTAGATCGAACCACCAGGATTTGGTCGAGGTCACGCGATGATACAGCGCGCCTTTGCGATCGCAGCCGTAGCCCCACAGCGAGATATACCAGTCCCACGGGTTGCGGATCGAGCCGATGATCGGACGTGGGTCGTTGGCTAG
>JAFAYS010000869.1 GCA_019240175.1 Chloroflexota bacterium
GGCCTACAATTCCTGCATGGAGGTTCAATGATACGCTTCACTATCTACCGTGCCTTCGTCCTCGTGGCACTTCTTACTGGGTTCAGCATTCATGCAACGCCATCCTACCAATTGAACTCGATCGAGAATCAACCGCCCTTCTGGTGGGAATCGACTCAGAACCAGCCGCCCTTCTGGTGGGAATCGACTCACATCCAAGGACCCCATTGGTGGGAGTAGTGCCCTCACAAACCGCTACATTTCCAGAACACAGCCCATAGCTCAGTCGCGGTACCGCATGGTAAGCAGCGGTTGCTCCCAAAGGTGACCGCTTTTTCGTGCCTCAAGAACGCTTCGGTATCATAGCGTATTCTGATTCGCGGAATATGGACCGTAAAGCCCTCTGCTTCTTCAGCGCCAAGCCAATGCATGCAAGCTTTCGCACGAATCGCTAGCGGAATCCAGCGGCATGTGCGGCGTAGCCCTTCCGTACAAAGTCTGCTGATTCGTGATCGAATTGCGGAAATTTGACCGAAACCACGAGCAACGGAGAGGCGAGAGGCGGAGAATCAAAAAGCGCCGCAGCTCATCTGCGACGCTGAAACAAGCTAAGCCACTAAGTTTAGGAGCGGCTAATCGGCTCCACGACGACGGCGGTGCCATACGCCAGCACCTCGGTCGCCACGCTGGAAATGTCGTTGGCGTCGTAGCGCATGCCAATCACGGCATTGGCACCGAGCGCGGCTGCGTGCTGCACCATCTGCTCGAACGCTTCCTGACGCGCCTGATTGCACATATCGGTCCAGGTGCCGATGTTGCCACCGACCACGGTTTTCAAGCCGGCCTTGAACGTGCCCGCGAGGCTTGTCGAGCGCACGGTGATGCCGAGCACGACGCCCAGGCTCTGCTCAATGCGGTAGCCCGGTAGCCCGAACGCGGTCGTGATATTACGATGGTCCAGCTGGAATTTAATCGTGCGCGGTGACTGCTCCATATTGTCCTTCCTACTGAGGCCACGCTCGTCACGTCTAGCAAGTGCCGGCACGCATCCGAGCAAGAGCGCGTATCGTCGCCTGGCTGCCCTAACACCGCTCATTGAGAGATGAGGACAGCCCATGCTTGTACGACGCTTGTTCTCACGTGGAAGTTGCGATCACCGCGCTACCTGGCTAACGACTACGGAGCTGGAGCGTAGGCTGGCTCGGCGTCGTTGGCCGGATTGTCGGTCAGCTTCACCAGATCCGAGCCGTCGGGATTGATGGTGAAGATCTCGAAGGTGGAGTTGTCGTTGCGGGCCGAGGCAAACGCGATGCGCGCGCCATCCGCCGACCAGCTCGGACCACGACCGCCCGTCTCCTCCGACGTGATCTGCTGCTGATCGCTGCCGTCGGCGTTCATCACATAGATCTCGCCGCCCGCAATATCGCCGTCGACCATGCCGCCGCCGTCGAAATAATCGAAGGCGATGCGCGTGCCGTCGGGCGAGAACGCCGGGCCGGAGTTGCGCGCCAGATCGTTGGTCAGCCGCGTGACCTGCGAGCCGTCGGCGTTCATGATGTACAGATCGTTGGCCGCCGACTTGTCCGCTGGCGCGTCGCGGTACGAGGCGAAAACAATCTTCGTGCCGTCCGGCGACCAGGCTGGATCGAAATCGCGCGCCGCGTTTTGCGTCAGGTTACGCGGCTCCGAGCCGTCGACATTCATCACAAAAACGTCAGGGTTGCCGTCGCGCTCCGAAACAAACGCGATCTGCGAGCCGTCCGGCGACCACACCGGATCAATGTCGTTACCGGCGCTGGTGGTCAGACGAGTCTGCTCGCCGCCGTCGGTGTTCATCACATAGATCTCGGGATCGCCGTCGCGGGTGGACATGAACACAATGTGCGTGCCATCCGGCGACCAGAAAGGGCTGGCGTCTACGGCATCGTTGGAGGTGAGCCGGAACTCGCCGGCACCGTCTACCAGCAGCAGATAGATCTCCTCGTTGCCGTCGCGATTCGAGGAAAACAGGATGCGACCCGCGCTGCTGACGCGTCCACCACTCGCGGTGTCGGGCGTCTCGGCAGCAGCCGTCTCAGCAGGCGCAGGTGATGACGATTCCACTGGCGACGACGCAGGCGAAGGCGATGGAATCGCTGAAGGTTCCGCCGAGGCGGCTGCCGAAGCCGAGGGCTGAGCGGAGGGCTGATCGGTTGAGGTCGCGGGCGTGCCACAGGCATTGAGCAGCAGCAGCGCCAGTGCGCCCGCCGCGATATGTTTGCTAACGAACATGATGAGATGGATTCCCTTTCGAAGTCGATGGATGATGCTTGATTGCGCCGTGTATGCTACCGCACGCTCGGAAGCGCAGCAACCGCCTTTCGCAGCATCTCACCGGCCCAAATGTTGGAGCGGCACGCGCTCATGCCCAGCATTCTGCTCGACTACTGCGGCGCAGGCAATGTCTCCAGCAGCGTCGCCAGAACCGGTGGTAAAGCATCTTGGGGCAACAAAACCCGCCGCGAGCGAAAGGCGCTGCACTGAAAGCCAATATCGTAATAGTAGGGCTGCACACTACGCGGCGGCTTGCGGCACCACTCGATGCGCAAATCCTCGATCGCTTGCCGCTGCTCCGGAGTAAGTTGCTGGCGCGAGTAGCGGCCATCTGGCTCCGACGGCACGAATTGCCGTGAAGCTAATCCATGGTCAAAGATCGTCGTCCGATCCACACGTGATGACAGCGCTGGAAACTGCACCGCCACAATCCGCCCACCACGATTCACAACATTATTCGCGGGGCCCACCTGAGTTGGCTCCTTATTGGGCCGTCCCAGGGCCGCCATTACGAAAATCAGACAGAGCATCGCGCCGACGCAAGCGTAGGTGATCATCAGGCCAGAGTTGGAGATAGGCTTGGGCGGATTATATTTGCTACGAGGCCACATATTTCATTTCCTCGACATTGTGCATGAATGTTAGACCGGAGCAGATGCCATGCTCGGTAGACTTGAGACAATGCGCACCGTTTCTACGCTGACCTGCACCACCTGCTTGACCAGCCGCACGATTTACTCGGGATCGTCGGGGTTGTTGGGGTCGCTGGTGATGCCGGAGCGCGCGTCGGTCTTGACCTGGTATTGATCGATCACCCATTCGAGCGCCGAGCGATTACCGAGCTTGTAGCCAAAGACCGCGGCGGGAATGCCGCTCAACGTCAGCGACTCGTTGACGACCAGCGAGGTTTTGTCAGGGCTCAGGCGCATCTTCTTGACATGCCAGCTAAACGGCTGCTTCTCGGCGTGCTTCAGCGGATAGGGCCGCGCCTGCTCATAGCCAACATGCAGCGCTGCCAATTCACGGCCCGCCGCCACGAACGTCGCCCACGCTTCCGGCGCTACAAAGGGAATACGTGGCAGATCGCGCTTGAGGTTCTGCGCGTACTTCGTGCGGTATTCCGGCGAGTGCAGCAGCCCATAGATGCCGTGGAAAATGTCCCACTTGGTGACATGCGCGCCGTACTGCGACTGAAACTGCCCAAGTGCCCAATCGGTGATGTTTTCGCGCCGGTTGCTGCCGTCTTCGTCGTAGGTGTAGAAGGGGAAGCATTGGAAGGCATCCGAAGCTGCTAAAACATGCAACTGAGGAATGATGTTGGTAACAAACGTACTAAAAAGTGCTCTATGACCATGATCGCTCACCAGAATTGCCATGTTTTCCGTTTCCGCTACATCATTCGGAAATATTCGTGGTTGCTGATATACCTCTTCATTAAGGACGCGGTCGAAAAATAGGAATTGCTTACAGAACGGACGGTACAATGATTTACGGATCTTTTCATGTGAAAACGCTACATATTTTCCTCGTTGAAGATCCGCCTTAAGATCTCGGCTCCACTTGATTGTCTTATCATCATATTGAACAAAGTTATCGACCGTTACTGTTTTATTACTACGGCGCAACCATCGATCTACCTCCGAGTTATATGTTTCAACAAGATTTTTGATACGTTGCTCTAAACTAAGACAATCAAAATCATACACCCACGTATCGCGGTTTGTGTTGACGCCTAAGCTGTACAACTTGAAGATTGTATTCGCTGCTCCAATGATTTCGGATTTTGCATCCTTGCTTCCAAGCATAACAAACGTATCGAAATCCTCTACCATTCCTTGCGTTAACCATGTTCCGCGTGCGTTTGGGTTGAGAATCTGCCAATCGATTGTAGTGTAATCCATAGTGTCGTCGAGATACTTATATTTCTGCCCTTTGCGCCACAACTCATCGACACGCGCATAATGAACCGTCGCAGGTTCGCGCTGCATCTCACCATTACGTTTACGAACCAGCAGCGTGATCGCTACGCCGACCTGAATGCCGAAGACGTTGTGCGTCGTACCGGAAAGCTTTGGGTTCTGGCGCACATTTCCACCGAGGTCGATCGTGTAGATGCTGGTGAAGTCTTTCAGCAACTCCTTGCGCATTCCATCGAAGACGGACTGATCCAGAAACGAGTTATTGGAGACGAAACAGATCACGCCATCGCCGCCATAGAGCCGATCCGTAGCCCAGCGAAAGAAGCGCACATACATATCATAAGCTTTAGTAAGTGACGAAGCATTTGAGGATTTGACGTAGGTATTGCGAATACGATCATCTACGCCTTCACCGTTACGCAGATACTTACGATTTTTGTTGTTGTCGTTCTCGTTGACCTGGCCGACGTTGTAGGGTGGATTGCCCATGATCACAAAGATCGGCGCTTCTTCCTGGCGCTTGATACGCTCTGTGTTTTCGGGTGCAAACATCTGTAGCTGTGTGCGGCCCATATCAAGCGTATCGGCAAAGCAGATACCCTCGAACGGCGCGTACTTGCCGGTGCGCTCGAAATACTCGTGCTCGATGTTTTGCGCGGCAATGTAATACGGTAGCAGCAATACCTCGTTGCAGTGCAGCTCGCCGGCGTACTTGCGGGGCAGCGCGCTGGGCTGGATCGCCATGATTTTGTCGATAATTTCGAGCATAAAGGTGCCGGTGCCGACGCACGGATCGAGCACATGCACGCCCTCAGCACTCAGCGATGAGCCGAACTCA
>JAFAYS010000916.1 GCA_019240175.1 Chloroflexota bacterium
AATCGCCGCGACCTGCTGCTGCAATTCCTGCCACGAGATCTCGGTCAGCGGCGTCAGCTCGGACTGAAAGATCATCGCGGGGCGCTCACTCGTGGCGTTGCGAAACACATGCTCGGCAAAGTTGATCTGCGCACCCGTGAACCAGCGCGCGCCGGGCATCTCGTGCTGCGACAGCACTTGCGTGTAGGGCGTCGACGACGCAATCTCGAAAAAATCCCAGATCGAGGCCCAGAAGCGCTCGATGTCGGCGACTGACCACTGCCAGAGCGCCGCGTAATCGGCAAAGGAGGTTCCATGCCGCGCTTCCAGCCAGCGCATGTAGCGCGTCAGCGATGCTTGCTCGCGAAGCTCAGCGGAAGGTTGCCACAGAATCGCGCCTTCTGTCATATTGGACATCTTCGTCCTCCGTGTTAAAAGCAAGTGTGAGAGCGCGAGGCCGCGCCGCTGCATACGATAGCATTATCTCAAGCGGAACGTCAACGGGGAGAACGGAGAACCTAGAACCCAGAACCTAGAACCTAAGAGAGAACAAAGAACAAAGAACAAAGGAGTACCGCCGATTCTCCCTCGCCTGCCGCAACCGAGGCGGAAGCCTGCCGAGGTTCGGGGCAAGGGGTGGCCTGAAAGGCCGGGGATGAGGGCCAAGAAACCAAGGGCAGACAACCAGAACTTGCACAGAGCCGTAGTGTCATATATGCTGCTCATACCACATCGAAGCTGCTGGCACGCTTCTAGCCGGAAGGTTGCACCATGGAAGTATTGACGACCAAGCGTTTCGAATTTTCCTCGGCCCATCGCTACTGGAACCCAGAGTGGAGCGCCGAACACAATAATCAGGTCTTTGGCAAATGCACGAATCCGCACGGCCACGGCCATAACTATGTGCTGGAAGTGACCGTCGCGGGCGAGGTCGACGCTGTGACCGGCATGGTGATCAACGTCGTCGATCTCAAGCAGATTGTCGGGCGCGTGCTGCTGGATTTCGATCACAAGCATCTCAACGAGGACACGCCCTACTTCCGCGAGCGCCAGCCGACGACCGAAAACATTGTCCAGGTGCTGTGGACGCTGATCCTGCCTGGCTTGCCTGAGGGTGTGCGCCTGCACCGGCTGCGGCTCTACGAGACCGCGTCGATCTTCGCCGATTTCTACGGCGGCGCGACGGCGACCTTCAGCCGCAGCTATCAGTTTTCGGCGGCGCACCGGCTGGATAGCCCGCAGCTCTCGCCGCAGCAGAACATCGATCTGTACGGCAAATGCAACAATCCCAAAGGTCACGGCCACGACTACCGCTTCGAGGTAACTGTCGAAGGGCCCGTCGATCCGGCGACCGGCATGGTGATCAATTTGGTCGACCTGGATGCGATCGTCCAGCCGCTGCTGGATGAGGTCGATCATACCCACCTGGATCGCCAGCAGCCGTTTTTTCGCGAGCGCCCCTCGACTGCCGAGAATGTTGTCGCGTTTTTGTGGCAGCGTTTGTACGCGTCGCTGGGCGAGCGTTTGCGCTGGATCAAGCTTTGGGAAACCCCCAATAATATTTTCGAGTTTGGAGTACGCGAACCATGAGCAATCCCACATCCCCCAACGGCAATCTACACAAACCTGTGATCGTTGACGCCAACGACCCGCTGATCGACGACGAGAGCGGCTTTGCAACAGCCCTCGGCATCGGCAAGCTAGAGGCGATGCAGTTTCAAAGCAATCCGGTGATCGAGCAGGCGATGGCGACGGTGCTGGCCGAGATCGGCGAAGATCCGCAGCGCGAGGGTCTGCTCAAGACGCCGAGCCGCTTTGCGCGCATGTTTAGCGAGCTGACCGCCGGCTACCATGTCGATCCCGCCGCGCTGATCAACGACGCGGTCTTTAATGTCGATTACGACGAGATGGTCGTCGTGCGCGATATTCATTTTTACAGCCTGTGCGAGCATCATCTGCTGCCGTTCTATGGTCGCGCACACGTGGCGTACCTGCCGCAAGGCAAGGTACTGGGCCTGTCCAAGATCCCGCGCATCGTTGAGATGTTCGCGCGGCGGCTGCAGGTGCAGGAGCGCATGACCGTCGAGATCGCCGATTTTATCGTGGAGGCGATCAATCCCGGCGGCGTCGCGGTAGTTGCCGAGGGCGTGCATATGTGCTCGGTGATGCGCGGCGTGCGCAAAGAGAACGCCAGCATGGTCACCAGCGCCATGCGCGGCGACTTCCGCACCGATCCCAAGACGCGCGGCGAGTTTCTGGGCTTTATCAAGGATGCCAAACGCTGTGGCTAGGCGCGTCGTTTTGATCACGGGCGCTGGACGCGGGATCGGCCAGGCTACGGCGGAAGCGTTCGGCGCACACGGCGATCATGTGGTGCTGGCGTCGCGCACCGAGCAGGAGCTTGAAACCACGGCGGCGTCGATCCACAGCGCGGGCGGCGCGGCAACCATTGTGGCCTGCGATGTTACCGCCGAGCCACATGTCAAACGGCTGATCGAGACCGCCGCCAGCATTAACGGCGCGATCGATGTTGTGGTCTGCAACGCGGGCGGCGCGGTGGTCGCGCCGTTCGCCGAGATCGCACTGGCCGACTGGGAGCGCACGCTGCGCACGACATTGACCGGCACGTTTCTGGTCTGCAAGCACACAGTCGATCACATGCGCTCCGGCGGCCAGATCTTCACCATGGCCTCGATCGCGGGCCGCAGCGGCTTTCCCAACTGGTCGGCCTACTCGGCGGCCAAGTTCGGTGTGCTGGGCTTCAGCGAGTCGATCCGGGCTGAACTGCGTCCGCGCGGCATTCGTATCACAGCGGTCATTCCCGGCGCAGTCGACACGCCACTCTGGGATGCGATTCCCGGCGAGTGGGATCGCGCCAAGATGCTGCATCCAGCCGATGTTGCCCGCGCGATTGTGCGTGCCGCCAATGAGCCGCCGCACGTCTCGATCGACGAGATTGTGCTGGGGCATGTGGCGGGTGCGCTGTAGCGAAGGAACAAAAGAACCAAAGAACAAGGGAACAAAGGGAAAGCCAAGAACGAAAAGAACACGGCGGATCTAAAACCCTCTTTGTTCTTTTGTTTGCTTGTTCCCTTGTTCCTTACGCCGAGGTACTATGCTCACAGTCAACGGCCCAGGCGTGGCCTTTACCACACTCTTTGATGAACAAGACGGCACCGAGCGCGTGCTGCCGCCGGAGTTTGCCACGCTCTACGCTTCCTGGCCGCTGCCCCAGCCCACCAACGATCGACCATTCACCTATGTCAACTTCGTGATGTCGCACGATGGGCGCGTCTCGTTCAACGAGCCAGGGCATCATGGCGGCGGTGATGTGAGCCGCCGCG
>JAFAYS010000963.1 GCA_019240175.1 Chloroflexota bacterium
TGGTGCTGAGCACGATCCTGATGCCGCTGCTGCTGACCGGGCTGCCGTTCGGCATTCTCAGCAACGCGACCGCCAGCACCACCAATCTCGGGCCGATCGCCAATCTGCCGATGTTTCAAGGCTTTGCGCCGGATGAGATCGTGCAAATTGTGCTGCTGCGCCAGTTTCTTGTGCTGTTTCTCTTGATGCCGCTCTATATCCCATCCACGATCGCCGCGCACAGCATCGTCGGCGAGAAAGTAAGCCGCACGCTTGAGCCGCTGCTGGCCGCGCCTGTCCACACGAGCCAGATTTTGATCGCGAAAAGTTTGCTGGCTGCGGTGCCCGCCACGCTGATCACCTGGCTGAGCTATGTGATCTACTCGGCAGGCGCGTATGCTGTGGCCGTGAGCGATCGCGTGTACAGCGAAGTCTTCACCGGAGCCTGGCTGGCGGCGGTGCTGCTGTGGGTGCCGGCGCTGGCGATGCTCTCGGTCGCGCTGGGCATCATTATCTCGGCGCGCACCTCCGACCCGCGCACCGCGCAGCAGCTGACGAAAGTGGTTGTTGTGCCGCTGCTGCTATTTTTCTTCGCGCAGCTGGCCGGGCTGCTGGTGGTCAACACAACCGTGGTTGCCACGACAGTGCTGCCGCTAGTGCTGGTGGCGGCAGGCTCGCTGTTTGTTGCGACACGGCTGTTCGATCGCGAGAACATCCTCACGCGCTGGAGCTGATCTGGCGAGATGTGCGCCGGGCGTGATAAATCACGCCCCTACAAATTAAGTTGGGGCGAGCGGCGATTTTATGGATCGTCACTCGCCCCACTGTTTTACCTGGAATCAGCCCAACCGCTAGGCCAGGCCGGTCTGCAGCCGCTGCGCCAGCAGCGCGGCTACCTCCTCGTCGGAAAATCCTTCAACCAGATCCAGCAGATCGTCAAGATCCTCTTCTTCCTCGTCATCGCTGCCCGCCAGCAGCACATCGATCGCGCGGCTGAGCGCGCCGACCGTCGGCGACTCGAAGAAGGTACGCAGCGGGATCTCTATGCCCAGCTGAGCCTGGACCTGCGTGAGCAGCTGGGTTGCCAGCAGCGAGTGACCGCCAAGCAAGAAGAAGTTATCGTCAAGGCCCACACGCTCACTGTCGAGCAGCTCAGCGCAAATCCTGGCGACCAGCTGCTCGGTTGGCGTCTGGGGCGCGACATACGGCGCGCGCAGCGCTGCGCTGTTGTCGGGCGTGGGCAGCGCTTTACGATCAACCTTGCCGTTGGGTGTGTGCGGCAGCTGTTCCAGCGCGATAAACGCCGCCGGCAGCATATACCTGGGCAGCCGCTGCTCAAGATAGGCCAGCAGCGAGGCCGAGTCCACCGCCTGGCCGGGCCGCGCCACCACATAGGCCGCGATCCGACTGTCGGCGCTTGACTGCGGCCCGGAGTAACAGGCGGCGACTGCCTGCTGAATCGCTGGATGCTGATGCAGCGCGGCCTCGATCTCGCCCAGCTCGATGCGGAAGCCGCGGATCTTGACCTGGTGATCGCTGCGACCCAGATACTCGATCATGCCGTCGGCCCGGTAGCGCGCCAGATCGCCGGTTGTGTAGAGCCGCGCGCCGGATGGTACGCCGCCGATGCCGCTCAGTGGATGCGGCACGAAGCGCTCCGCCGTCAGCTCGGCGCGGCCAAGATAGCCCCACGCTTGACCATCGCCGCCGAGGTACAGATCGCCGACAACGCCGATCGGCACCGGGCGCAGCTCAGTATCGAGAATATAGGCCTGCGTATTGGCGATCGGCTGGCCAATCAGCACGGTTTTGCCGCGTTGGAGCAGCATCGACGTGGAGTACACGGTGTCTTCGGTAGGACCGTAGCCGTTGTAGATTCGCTGCACGCCGGTCCTCCCGTAGATCTCGTCGATCAGCGGCTGCTGGGATGCCTCGCCGCCCAGGACGATCGTGCGAACCGTTGGCGGAAGCGTGCCCATCTGCATCAGCTCGCCGACAACCGACGGGATGAGATTCAGCAGTGTAGCCGGCGGCTGGTGATCGGCGGGCGGCATATGCAGCCCATCCTCAACCAGAATGATCGTTCCGCCACACGCCAGCGGCGCGAAGATCTCAAAGATCGACAGATCGAAGCAGACCGACGTCGAGGCTACCAGACCGGCAAAGTCCTCGGCAGGATAGTAGCCCGCGCACCAGCCGATGAATGACGAAAGGCCGCGATGCGGAATCGCCACGCCCTTGGGCCGGCCAGTTGAGCCCGAGGTGTAGATCACGTAGGCCAGATCATCGGGCGTAACCATGATCTCGGGATCGGTCGCCGGATACGCGTCCAGCTCTGCGCGCAGCGACGTTACGTCAAGCACCGCAGTCGTATGCGGCAGCGCGTCGATCAGCAAGCTTTCCGAGATAATCAAGCGCAGATCCGCGTCTTCCGCCATCAGCGCCAGGCGCTCGGTGGGATAGGCCGGATCGAGCGGCACATACGCGGCACCGGCGGCATGAACCGCCAGCAACGCCGGGATCAGCCACCGCTGGCGCCCTAGAAAGATGCCGACGCGATCACCACGAGCTACGCCGCGCGCTTGCAGCACATGCGCCAAACGGTAGGCGTCGTCCAGCACCTGCCGATAGGTGTAGCGCTCGCTGTCGACACACAGCGCGATCGCGTCCGGCGTGCGATCGGCCTGCGCGGCGATGATGCGGTAGACCGGCACGAGCGAGTAGGGCTGCGACGTGGCGTTCCAGGTATTGAGGATCGTCGTGCGCTCGCTGTCGCCGAGCATATCGATCGCCGCCACCAGCTGATCCGGATCGGCAGCCATGCCCGCCAGCAAGCGCCCGTAATGCTCGACCATGCGCCGAATCGTGGCTTCCTCAAACAGATCGGTGCTGTACTCGACCACAAACGCCAGCTCGCCGTCGGCAACCTCGCGCACCGACAGCATCAGATCGAACTTAGCCACGCCAAGATCGCCCTCCTCCATGGCGCTCACGCTGAGATCCGCCAGCTCAACGCTCGGCTCGGGCGTGTTCTGTAGCGTGAAGGCCGCCTGAAAGATCGGCGTGTGGCTGAGCGTGCGCTCCGGCTGAAGCACCTCGACCAGCTGCTCGAAAGGAATATCCTGATGGGCGTAGGCGTCCAGCGCCACATGCCGCACCTGAGCCAGCAGATCGCGCACGGTTGGCTGCTCCGCCAGCGACGCACGCATGACCAGCGTGTTGACGAAAAAGCCAATCAGCGAGGCCAGCTCAGGCCGCAGACGACCGGCGATCGGCACGCCCACGAGGATGTCGGATTGGCCGCTGTAGCGCGCAAGCAGCGCCTGATAGCCAGCCAGCAGCGTCATAAACAGGGTGGTGCCCTCGGCGCGGCTCAGCTCACGCAGCGCTTCGGCAAGCTCGGACGGCAGTGTTCCCTGGACCATCGCGCCACGGAACGACTGAGCGGCGGGCCGTGGAAAATCGGTCGGCAGCTCAAGCAGCGCCGGAGCGCCCGCCAGCTGCTCGCGCCAGTAGCCGATCTGCCGCTCCAAGACTTCTCCCTGGAGCCAGCCGCGCTGCCAGACCGCAAAGTCGGCGTACTGGACGGCCAGATCCGGCAGCGTAGATGCTTGACCGGCAGCGGCAGCCTGATACAAAACCACCAGATCTTCCAGCAGCACGCCGGTCGACCAGCCATCGGTGATGATGTGGTGCAGCGCCAGGGCCAGCAGATGCTGTTCATCACTCACGCGCAGCAGCTGGACGCGGAAAAGCGGTCCACGGCGC
>JAFAYS010001051.1 GCA_019240175.1 Chloroflexota bacterium
ATACTTGAAGCCGAAGCTGCCCAGTGCCGCCAGTGCGTACAGCACAAAGTAGATCCAGACATCCTGCGGACGGCCTTGCGTCAGCGGCCCGTCGATCAGGCGCTGGACCAGCAGCGGCGGCATACTTGTCACCGCTGCCTCGCCGACCAGCAGCGCCAGCGCAATGTACACCCGCTTGTGATACGGCCAGACAAACCTCCACAGCCGTCGCATCAGGCGCGAGTCATATGCTTTGCCAACTATCTCGTTATCGTCCAAGCGAGCCGCCATAAAAGCTCCACAAACTTAAGGGAACAAGGGAACAAAGACTTTCAACACATGCTTTTTGTTCTTTTGTTCCTTTGATCTTTTGTTCTTTCGATCCAGGCCCTCACCCCGCCCTGCGGGCACGCCCTTCCCCGAACGTCGGCGGGCTTCCGCCTCGTCGGCGATAGGCGAGGGGATTTTCGGTACTGTTTTGTTCTTTCTGTTCTCTGTTCTCTAGGTTCTAGGTTCTGGGTTCTAGGTTCTGGGTTCTAGGTTCTAGGTTCTAGGTTCTTAGCTCTCGTTCTCCTCAAGCTCAGCCCGCAGCAGCTCGCGCCGATACATCGCCGCGTAGCGCCCGTTATGCTGAACCAGCTCGGCGTGCGTGCCCTGCTCGACGATCTCGCCGTGGTGAAGCACGAAAATCCGGTCGGCGTCTTTCACCGTTGCGATGCGCTGCGCGATCACAATGCTGGTGCGATCGCGCATGACCCGCTTGAGATTTTTCAAGATCTCGGCGGCGGTATGCGTATCCACGCTCGACATCGAGTCGTCAAGCACTAGAATCGACGGATCGCGCAGGACCGCCCGCGCAATCGCGGTGCGCTGCTTCTGGCCGCCCGAAAGCGTCACGCCGCGCTCGCCCAGCAGCGTATCGATGCCCTGCGGAAACTGCGGCACGTCGTTGATCAGCTGCGAAACCAGCAGCGCCTCGTCGATCTCGTCCTGGCTGGCGTCGGGGCGGCCAAACGTGACGTTATCGCGCAGCGGCACCGAGAACAAAAACGTGTCCTGCGGCACGAAGCCAATCTGTGAGCGCAGCTGATCCAGCGGCCAGTCGCGCACGTCTACGCCGTCGATGCAAACCTGGCCCTCGGTCGGATCGAGCACACGCCCGAGCAGATTCACTAAGGTGGTCTTGCCCGCACCGGTGGAGCCGACGATCGCAACGCTGCTGCCGCGCGGCACCTGGAAGGAAATATTGTGCAGCACCCAGGTCTCGCCGTAGCGCACGCCGACATTCCGCAGCTCGATCTCGCCCTGGATTGCGGGCCGCGTCGGCGCGCTCAGCGTTGACTGAACCGCCGGCTTGTGCTTCAGCACATCGGAGATGCGGCCCATGGAGGCGCTGCCCTGCTGGATCAGCGTGACCGTCCAGCCCAGCGCGATCATCGGCCACGTCAGCAGCGCCAGATACGAGTTGAAGCGCACGAACTCGCCAAGCGTGAAGCGTCCCTCCGCCACCGCCTGACCGCCAACCAGCAGCACAATCGCGACTGTCAGGCTGAGCAGCAGGGTCATCAGCGGCCAGACCAGGCCGGCCAGCAGCACGTAGCGCAGATTGAGCCGCTGATACTCGCGGTTGGCGGCGTTAAACGTGTGCATCTCGGCCTCTTCCTGCGCGTAGGCTTTGATCGTGCGAATACCGCTAAAATTCTCCTGCGCCCGCGTCGAGATGCGCCCAAACTGATCTTGCACATGCCGGAAGCGCTGACGCATACGCTTGCCGACGATCACAAAGGTCGCGCTGATCGTCGGCAGCAGCAGCAGCGTGATCAGGCCAAGCTGCACATCGATCTGGAGCATCAGCACCGCGACGATGATAAACGTCAGGGTGGCCGTCACGATCGAGTTAATGCCGGGGCCAAGCATCTGGCGCACCGCGCTCAAATCATTGGTCGCGCGGGTCATCAGATCGCCGGTGTGATTCGCGCTATAAAAGTTCTGGTCGAGGCGCAAGAGCTGGCGAAAGAGATCGTTGCGGAGATCGTACTCGATGAAGTAGGCTGAGCGACCGACCAGCTGGCGCATACCGAACTTGAGCGCGCCGTCGGCCAGCGTCGCGGCGACAATCAGCAGGCTGTAGCGCAGCAGAAGACTCACTTGGAAGCCACCGCCGCGCAGCTGATCCACAGCCATACCGAGCAAATATGGCGGAATAGTGCTGAAGCCGGTACTCACTGCGGCGATGAACATACCCAGAGCGATGAGACCACGATAGCGCCGCAGGTAGGGCAACAGCAGCGACAGATTACGCATGAGGCGAAGAGCCTTTCGAGGTTGGAGCCGTCAGTAGTTAAGCGTCGTCCAAAGCATCATACCATGATTACTTAAAAGCGAAGGCCGACAATATGATCAAAAAATCGCGTCCACAAGATCCGGCTTAAGTACAGTTCCGCAGCAATTTCGCTTGATTACAATGCTATTCTTGCCTCCGATCATAAGGATTTCACATATGCACTTTGATGAGCGTGATCTTTACACTGGCCTGGCCACACTGCACTGGATGACGATCTCGCAGACCGACTCACGCTGGGATCAGGCGTTCTACCAGCACATTATCGAGGGGAATGGCGGGCGCGCGTTGGAGATCGGCTGCGGCGCGGGACGATTGCTGCTGGCGTATCTTCAGGCCGGCCTCGACGTCGAGGGCATCGATTTTTCGGGCGAGATGCTGGCGGTCTGTCGTGAGCAGGCGACTGCGCTTGGCTTGCAGCCCGTGCTGTACGAGCAGCCGATGCAGGCGCTGGATCTGCCGCACACCTTCCACACGATCTATATTCCCTGCGGCAGCTTCATCTGCGTGATGGATCGTGAGGCGGCGGTCGAGACACTGAGGCGCTGCTATGCACATCTGGAGCCGGGCGGCACGCTGGCTTTCAATATCTACCTGGCCGACTACAACTATTCCCAGGCAGCAGCGCCAGGGCCATTTCCTGGCGAGTGGAAGCCCCGCGCCGAAAAACAGCTGCCCGGCCAGCGGCGATTGGTGGTCACGGTTCGCGAGACCGGGATCGATCCAGTGGAGCAGATCTGGATGGAGCAGCGCCGCTACCAGCTCTACGATGGCGATCAGCTGCTGGAAGAGGAGATTCACAGCGGCCAGGGACGCTGGTATTTCCGCAACGAGCTCCTGCTAATGCTCCGGATCGCCGGATTTTCGCAGGTCGTGGTGAAGGGCGACTACACCGACGAGGAGTTTAGCGCCAAACACACCCGCACAATGGTCTTTCTGGCGACCAAAGATCGCGCGGATTAGAGACACGGGGTTATTCGTAGGGGCGTGCTGCGCACGCCCAGGGCGTATGCAATACGCCCCTACACATGTGCAACCCACAGAAACACAAAAAAAGGATGTGAGGAAATTTCCTCACATCCCCAGCGAGCGCGATGCCGACTAGCGCTCCTGCTGATCAACCTCCGCGACCAGGCCGCCAAAGCCCTGGCGCAGGCTCACCACGACGTTGCCGCCATTCTCGACCACCAGATCTTTCTCGATCGCCGGATTGGCATTGATCTTGAGCTTGTACTCGCCGGGCTGGATCTCCACCGGCGCAGTGCCGACGGTGCCACTCGTCACCGGCTCACCGGCGGGCGTTGTGATCTGATAGCTCAGCACAATCGTCTGGCGCAGCGCGTCGGTGAGCTGGGCACTGTTGTTGGCGTCGAAGTACAGGCCCTGGCCCTGCTCCGCGATCTGGCGCAGCTTATCGCTGGCCTCCTGATCGCCGAGCGCAAACCCGATCACATGCACCTTGCGCTGATCGGTATCCTTGACGAAATTGGCAGCCTCGGCGACCGGATCGCCGTTGCAAGATTCCAGGCCATCGGTCACCAGAATCACGACGGTGCTGCCCTCTGCCGCCTGAAGATCTTCACTCGCCGCCCGCAGCGAGGCCGCCAGCGGCGTCATGCCGCCGACCGCCGGCTTGATCCCACCGACCACCGCTTGCAGTGCCTCGGCGTTGAAGCGGCTCAGCGTCTGCGCCACCTCAAGATCGTTGCAGTCATTGCCGCGCCGTCGCCCGTAGGTGCGCACCACCACCGCCGATTGCTCCGCGATCGTGCCTGAGCTGACTAGCGTGCTGAGCGCCTCCTGGGCTACCTCCCAGCGCGCTTTCTCGCTGCCCTCGAACTTGGCAAGCATACTACCCGACGCGTCGACGATGATCTCGATATTGGCCGGCGTGTTAACAAAAGTCTGGCCTTCCGCCGCCGTCACCACCACGGTTCCCGCGATCAACGGCACATCGGTTGGTGCGGGCGTGGGCGTAAGCGTCGGCGCGGCGGTGGGCTGCGTGGTCGCCGTGGGCGGCGGCGTCAGCGTCGGCGTGGGCGCGGCGGCCACGATTGGCTGCGCGTTCCAGGCGTAGACGGCATAGACCGAGCCGCCAATGATCAGCAGCGCCGCGATCAGTGCTAGCAGCGGCAGCACTCGCGAGCGGCGCGGCGGCGGCAGCGCGGGCGGCAGCTCTGCATCGGAGAACTGAAACTTGAGCCGCGCATCGGCCAGCAGATCCTCGACCTCGGGATATTGATCGCTGATGTTTTGCAGCGACGTAAACGAGATAATTGCGCCCTGCCAGTCGGCGCGATTGTACTGTTGCAGCCCTTGCCGGTACAGCTCTTCTGGATTTGGATCATACGATGACATGCAGCGCTCCGTGTACGTGACGGATAGACCCGATTATCTGACAATGGCACCGAGCGCTCGAAGCAACCGAGGAACACCAGGCCCCAGAATCACGGCAAACATCGCCGGAAAGATCAAAAAGACCATCGGAAACAAAATCTTGATCGGCACCTTGTTGGCCGCCTCCTGGGCGCGCTGCCGCCGTCGAATGCGCAGCTCTTGCGCCTGGACGTTCAGCACCTGCGCCAGGCTGGTGCCCAGCTCCTCGGAGTGGTTGACCGCCGTCACAAACGAGAGCACATCCGCCACCGCCGTACGCTGGCTTAGCCGCTCAAGCGCCTCGCGACGCGACTTGCCCACACCCACCTCGTAGAGCACGCGCCGAAATTCCCTGGCCAGCTCGTGATTCCAGCGCGACACAATCTCGGTCAGGCCCTGCTCAAAGCTCAGGCCGGCCTCGACCGAGATCGTCAGCATGTCGAGCGCGTCCGGCAGGGCATTGGTAATCGCCAGCCGACGTTGGGAGATGCGGCTCGAAAGCCAGATGTCGGGCAGCAAAAAGCCAATGCCGACAAAGACCGTGCCGACGATCACCGAGAACACGCCCAGGCCAGCAGCGCTGAGATAGATGTAGCCGAAGAACAGGCCAGCCATGATCAGCGTGGTCCAGGCCTTGAGACCGACAAAATCCGCCGTGGTCAGCGCGCCGGGATTGCCCGCCATCATCAGCCGGTGATGCAGCTTGGCCAGCTGCTTGTTGGGCAGCAGCCAGCTAAAGATGCGCATACCGCGCAGCAACATCGGCCTCAGCACACGCTGCGAGAACGGCTGCTGTAGCTCATGCTGCTCAAGCGTGATCGGAGCGCTGCCGCTGTACATTTCCATGCGCTCTTGCAGCTCGCCGGAAGGCCGCAGCGCAACAGCGCCGACAAAAAACAGCAAGATGCTGAGCGAGACCAGAATTGAGATGATGATTGGAGATAGCATACATTCCTGCCTGACAGATGCCGTGCGACAGCTGGTTTAGATTTTGATGTCGACGATCCGCCGGATCACCAGAAAGCCCGCGATCGTCATGATGAACGCCGTGATCGGAATGCACAGAAAGATATTCCACTGGAACATTTCTAGCATGTATTCGGGATTGATCGCCATCAGGATCATGCCCAGCACAAACGGCAGCGCGCCCAGCACATAGCTGGCATAGCGTTGCTGCGCGGTGATCACCTGCACCTCACGTCGCAGCCGCACCCGCTCACGGATCGTCGAGCCGACGTTTTCGAGCACCATCGCCAGGTTGCCGCCGACCCGCCCGTGGATCTTGAAGACGCTCACGATCATTTCCAGATCCGGGCTCTTAATGCGGCGCACCATGCCGTCGAGCGCTTCTTGCAGCGGAATGCCCAGCTGAAGCTCTTGACCTAGCCGCATAAACTCGGTAGCCGTCGGCTCGGGTGCTTCCTTACTCACGTTCAGAATCGACTGCTGCAAGCTAAAGCCGGCGCGCATACCACCGATGATCAGCGCCAGCGTATCCGGCAACTGCAGCACAAACTCCTGGACGCGCTTGCGCGCACGCGTGCGCAGCCAGACCTCAGGGATCAAAAAGCCTACCAGCGCGAAGATCAAGCCCGAGATCATATAGCCGGTCAGCAGCCAGAACAGCGCGAACGGCAGCACGACCGCAGCGATTTTGATCAGCAGGTACTCCGCGACGGTCAGCTTCACATCGGCGCGCGCCAGGCTGGCCCGCACGCTGCCCGCAAACGAGCGATCATTGAGATACGAACTGACACGATCGCTCAGGCCGCTCTGCTCGCTAGCCGCCATGCCGAAGGGCGCGCTCATCGTGGCGTAGGCATCCAGCCGATCATCGACCTCCGAGCCGGCGTTGATCACGCGGGTCAGGCCCAGCACCATGAAAAACACGGCTAGCCCGGTTAAGATCGCGGCACTCATCAACATTAATTGCATCTAGCTTCTCCTCGGCAGCCAGGCTTGAGCTAACGTTTGCACCAGCCCGCACGCTTTAGCGCCCGACCGGCGTAAAGCCAAAGGTGGTGATCGGCACCTGGATACTGTAGCGCGCAAGCTGTTCCAGCAGGCGCGGTCGAATGCCGGTCGGCACCAGCCGGCCTACCACACGGCCATTCTGCACGCCTTCCTGGCGGAAAACGAACAGATCCGAGATCGTGACGGTATCGCCTTCCATGCCGGTCACCTCGCAGACGCGGCTGATGCGGCGCGAGCCGTCCATGAAGCGATCGACGTGTACCACAACGTTGATCGCCGACGCAATCTGCTCGCGGATCGCCCGCACCGGCAGATCCATGCCCGACATCAGCACCATGGTCTCGATACGATGTAGGCCGTCGCGCGGATTGTTGGCGTGGATCGTGGTCATCGAGCCGTCGTGGCCGGTGTTCATCGCCTGAAGCATATCGAGCGCCTCGCCGCTGCGGCACTCGCCGACGACAATGCGATTGGGCCGCATACGCAGCGAGTTGACCACCAGATCGCGGATCGTGACCTCGCCCTTGCCCTCAATATTGGAGGGCCGCGACTCCAGCGTGACCACGTGGCGCTGCTGCAGCTGAAGCTCGGCGGCGTTCTCGATCGTGATGATCCGCTCTTGGTCGGGAATGAAGCTCGACAGCGCGTTGAGCAGCGTGGTCTTGCCTGCGCCGGTGCCGCCTGTCACCACTACATTCATACGCCCAAGCACACACGCGCGCATAAACTCCATCGCCTCGGCGGTAGCCGCGCCGTAGCGCACCAGATCGGCGGAGGTCAGCGGCACCTGCGAGAACTTGCGAATCGTAATCGTCGGGCCGTTCAGCGCAATCGGCGGGATCACGATGTTGACGCGCGAGCCGTCAGGCAGACGCGCATCGACCATCGGCGCGGACTCGTTCACGCGGCGGCCCAGCGGCGCGACGATCCGATCGATCACGCGGCGGATATGCGCGTCGTCGTTGAAGCGAATCGGCGACTCGTGCAGCGTGCCTTCGCGCTCGACAAACACCTCGTGCGGCCCGTTAACCATGATCTCGGTGATCGAATCGTCGGCCAGCAGCTCTTCCAGCGGCCCCAGCCCGATCACCTCGGCCTGCA
>JAFAYS010000874.1 GCA_019240175.1 Chloroflexota bacterium
CTGGGAGCGCGCGATCGAGCTCTGGCTTGGCGCGGCGCCTGCGTATCGCCCTGTCTTGATTCATCGCGATTATCACCCGACCAATATCCTGTGGCAGCATGACGCGATCAGCGGCGTGGTTGATTGGGTCAATGCCTGTCGCGGCCCTGCCGGCGTCGACGTGGCGCACTGCCGGATGAATCTCACGCTGATGCATGGCATGGATCTCGCGGATCAATTTTTGTTACTCTACACTGAGCTGGCCGAATCCTTCGATTATCATCCGTACTGGGACGTCGACTCGATCCTGGATCTGTGCCTGCCTACGCCATCCTTTTACACGCCCTGGCAAACCTTTGGTCTCGGGACGATCGTGCCGCAGGTGCTTCAGCAGCGCGCCGACACGCATCTCGAACGGGTGATGACCAGCCTATGAAGCTTGTATTTTGCGCCGCGCCTTTCGCGCCCACGCTGCCCGACTCAGCCTACGCCGACGAGGTGACCGCCGCCCGTGCCGCCGGCTTTGACACGGTTTTGATCGACTTCGAGGCGCTGGTCAACGATCGTGATGTGCGAGCCGCCGTGCGCCGCGTCCAGCCCAGCGATCAGCCGACGCCGGCGCTCTACCGTGGCTGGATGCTCAAGCCCGCACTCTACGCCGAGCTGTACGACGCGCTCCAGGATCGCGGCCTGCTGCTGATCAACGATCCGGCGGCCTATCAGCACTGCCACTATCTGCCCGAGTCGTATCCGATCATCGCGCCGCACACGCCGCGCACCGTTGTGCTGCCGCTCACGCCCAACGCGCCGCTGCCCGATCTGGCACCGCTGCTGCAACCCTTCGGCGATCGTCCGCTGATCGTCAAGGATTATGTGAAGTCGCGCAAGCACGAGTGGCACGAGGCGTGTTTCATTCCCAGCGCTGCCGATCAGGCGGCGGTGCGGCGCGTCGTGCAGCGCTTTGTGGAGCTGCAAGGCGACGATCTCAACGCGGGGCTGGTTTTCCGCGAGTTTGTCGCGCTGCAACCGCTGGCGCAGCATTCGAAAAGCGGCATGCCTTTGACCCAGGAGTTCCGGCTGTGGTTCGTGGACGGACAGCGCATCTTCAGCTCGCAGTACTGGGAAGAAGGCACCTACACCACATGGGCACCGATCGATCTGTTCGCCGAGGTCGCGCGGCAGGTGCAGAGCCGCTTTTTTACGATGGATGTCGCGCGCACGCTTGACGGCGGCTGGCTGATCGTCGAGCTTGGCGACGGACAAGTCGCGGGCTTGCCGGAGACCGCCGATGCCGCGCTGTTTTATCGTGCGCTGCGCGCGGCGTTTGCGACATAGGTTCCCTTTCTGCCACACATCTTTAGCTTGTGAGGATCACTGTTTATGACGATCAACGTTCAGCGTGTGACAACCCAGCAGCTCGATCAGGTGCTTCAACAGCGCGCCGATACGCAGCTTGAACGGGTGATAACCAGCCTATGAAGCTTGTATTTTGGACCGATCTTCTCAAGTCCCCACAGCCCGACTTAGGCTACGCCGATGAAGTGGCAGCCGCGCACGCCGCCGGCTTTGAGACCGTTTTGCTCGACATTAAGGCGCTGGCCTACGAGCGTGATGTGCGAGCAACCGTGCGCCATATTCAGCCCAGCGACCAGCCGACGCCGGCGCTCTACCGCGGATTAATGCTCAAGCCCGCGCTCTACGCCGAGCTGTACGATGCGCTCAAAACGCGCGGCCTGCTGCTGATCAACGATCCCGCAGCTTATCGGCACTGCCAGTCTTTGCCCGAGTCGTATCCGATCATTGCGCCGCACCTACCACGCACCGTTGCGCTGCCGCTCACACCCAACGCGCCGCTGCCCGACCTGACGTCGCTGCTGCTCCCCTTCGGCGATCATCCCCTGAGAGTCAGGTATTATGCACAGTCATACGAGTACGATTTGTACAACGAGTGTATCCTTCCCAACGCTGCCGACCAACCGGAGGTCCAGCGCATCATGACCCACTTTTTGGAGATGCAAAGCGACGATCTCAACGAAGGCGTGGTCTTCCACGAGTTCGTCGACTCGCCACCCCTGATGGAGGCGTTCCGGCTGTGGTTCGTGGACGGACAGCGCATCTTTACTGCACCGTACTGGGAAGATGACGCCTACACCACATCCGTACCCGATGATCTGTTCGCCGAGGTTGCGCGGCAAGTACAGAGCCGATTTTTTATGATAGATGTCGTGCGCCGGCTAGATGGCAATTGGCAGTTCTTCGAGCTTGTCGACGGACAGGTCGCGAGCTTGCCGATGACCGCCGATGTCGCACTATTTTACCGTGCCCTGCGCGCGGCGCTTGCGCCATAGGTTCCCTTTCTGCCATACATCTGTAAACTATGAGGATCAGTGTTTATGACGATCAACGTTCAGCGTGTGACGGCTCAGCAGCTCGATCAGGTGCTTCCTGATCTGCTGGCGGTGTATCGCGCGGTGTTTTCGCTACCGCCCTACAACGAAGGCGAGCAGGATGTTGCAGCCTTTGCAGAAAGCTTCAACCGGCAAGTTCAGTACCCTGGCTTCCAGGGCTACGTCGCGCAGGACAACACGGCGCAGGTTTGCGGATTCTCGTACGGCTTCACCGTTTCCGGCGAGGCGCGCTGGCACCGCCTCTTTTTCGAACTGCTTCAGCCGCAAAGTCGCGAAACCTGGCTTGACGATTGCTTCCTGCTGGTGGAGCTAGCGGTCGTTCCGGAGCGCCAGGGCCAGGGCATCGGCGGGCGGCTGCATGACGCGGTGCTGGCCGACGTTCCACACCGCAGGGCGATTTTATCCACGGCTCAGAACGAAAACCCAGCGCTTCATCTGTACTGGCGTCGCGGCTGGGAAGTCCTGGCGCAGGATTGGTCCTTCCAGGACCCCGCGTCGCCGTCGTATCTGCTGGGCCTCGACCTCGACAGCCGGCGACCTAGCCGCCGCTAGTTAGGCCGGGCTTGCCGAGCGCTCGATTAGCGGCTGAGCTGCGCCCTGCGCGACGATCATATGGCGGTAGAACTTCAAGAAGCCGGTGAAGATAAAGATCGAGCTGGCGAGATTGAAGCCGACGCGCAGCCAGTGCAGCATTTGAAACTCTTGCGCGGTCTGGCGTAGAAACTCAGCCGAGTGCACCGCCGGACCTTCGACGAACATGATCGTGTTGCGCGGCCAGAAGAGCGTCATCGAGGCCAGGCCTTCGCCCACAATCATCAGCACGCTGGCGATGACCCAGGCACGCGCAGACTTGACCGGCCAGCTCAGCAGCACGGCAGCCGCGCCGGTCACCCAGCTCAAAAAGCCCAGCGGTGGGAAGAAATCGTTGGGCGCGCGCACCGACATAAACTTCAGCGCTGTCTCAAACGATTCAGGCGGATTATGAAAAATATTGGGATAGATCATAAACGTTTCGATCACAATACTGCCCAGAAGAATCATCATAATCCACAGATAGGCTAGAAGGACCACAAAAGTGATCTGATTGCGGTTCATGGAAAAACTCCTTTGATCGAGGTGAAGGACACGAATTTGCGAATCGGGGCAGAGATATAAGTCTTCGCAAAATTTCTCGCGTCTACATTGACGCAGCGATCCGATCAAAGGTTGCAGAGAACGAAGGAACAAAGGAACAAAAGATCAAAGGAACAAAGGAGTACCGCTGATTCCCCCTCGCCTATGGCAATGGGAGAGGGGGACAGGGGGTGAGGGCCATTTCAAAGAACAAGAGAACAAAGGAACAAGAGAACAAAAAATATCCTAATCGTTTGTTCCCTTGTTTCCGATTGGTGAGGGCCTAACCCTCGCCCTCCTCAGCACGACCAAACAGCACACGCTCAGCTCCGGTGTAGACCCGCAGCTGTGGCGCACGCACATAGCCGATCAGCGTCATATTCCACGACTCCGCCAGCCGCACCGAGGTCGCAGTCGGCGACGTGCGCGAAACCACGATCGGCACCTCCATCTTGCGCGCTTTGGTGATCATCTCCGACGAGATCCGGCCCGAGGTCAGCAGAATCCGATCTTTGGTCGGCAGGCTCCGGAGCAGCACCTCGCCGCGAATCTTGTCCAGCGTGTTGTGGCGTCCAACGTCCTCAGCCAGCACCAGCAGCCGCTCGCCATCGCTCAGCGCCGAGGTATGCACGCCGCGACTTTGGCGGTAGAGCCGCGCCTGGTAGTTGAGCTCACGCATTAGAGCCACAATCTGCGTCGCCTCCACCCGCAGATCGGAGTGCAGCGGCGGACGATCGCCCAGCACATCGTCGAATGTGATCCCGCCACCACAGCCCGAGGTCAGCACACGGCGCTCGGGCAGCGTCGGCGCGGGCCGCTTGAGCTGCACCGCGATCGAGCCGCCGGCCTCGGCGCAGGTCGGCATGTGGAGCTCCTCGTCGAGACCGGCCTCGGGAAAGAAAAAATAGACGCGGTTCTCGTCAAGAAAAACCTTGATCTGCCACACATCTTCCAGCGAGTCGATCAGCCCCTCCGACTGAAGAAAGCCCAGCGCCAGGCAGTGCAGCCGCGTCGGCGTACACATAAACGTCAACACCTCGCGGCCATTCAGGTACAGCACCCACGGCATTTCGGCGATCACGGGCCGTGTCACCGGCGTGGCGCGCGTGCCGTCCCATTCGATATAA
>JAFAYS010001062.1 GCA_019240175.1 Chloroflexota bacterium
CTGCGTGACATCGACGGGCCGCGGCTGCTGGCGATCGCGGCACAGCCAGCCGAGGCGGTGCTACCACGTCTGGCTGCGGCGATCCAGCCGTTTCTCGACGTCGAAGATACAACCTCAGCCGATCCCGAAGCGTATCAGAGCTTCCAGCATTGGCTGCGGCGACGCCTGAGCTTAGCTCCAAGCTCACCGACCGACATGATCGCCCATGATCGGGCGCAGACCAACGAGTGGCAGGCCGCGATCGACGAGCTGCGCCAAACACTGCGCGAGGCCGTGGGTCGCCAGCATCTGCCGACCACCTGCATCGAGCAAATCGAGCTCGACATGTTGGAGCCGCAGTCGGGCGAGCAGACGCGCTGGTGGCGACAGCGGGCGGCCTTGATCGGAGCCGGGCTGGTGGTGCTGGCGCTGATCTGGATCGTTAAGCCGTGGCAGCAAGGGCTGAGTGGGCCGGCGAGCGCGCCGCTTACATCCAAGGAACTGATTCAGAAAACGCTGGACGGCTGGACGACCACGCCGATCACCGGCACGCTCCATCAAAAAGTTACCGCGATCGAGCCACGATTGGGACAGCGACCGCTGATCACCGATGTTTGGCTGTCCGGCGAGAGCACGCAGCATCGTGTCGAGGTGCGCAACGACAGCTCATTGATCGAGTGGCAGATCGGCGATGACAAGAACAAGCTGAGCTACGCCGCCTTTCCGCGCGCTTCCTCCTGTGACTGGGCGGTCGAGGCCTCGGTGCTGGATCAAACAGCGCGGATCTACTCGCTTTCGGTGGAGGAGCATCGCGCGGCGCGTGACGCGGCGCTGACGCGCGGCGCGTACGGACAGGGCTACCAGGCGCTTAAGGCGGCGCTGGCTGCACCCGACCTGCGCTCCTTTGGCACGCGCATCGAGAACAAGACCCAGCTGCTGGTGCTGGGCTACACCGACCGCCAATCGATCCCGGAGCGCAAGCTGCTGTTGTGGATCGATCCCCTCACACTGACGCTGCACGCGGTGCGTGAGGTCGCCGACGCCGGCGGTCAGTCGACTGCGCACGATCTGTGGCGGCTGGAAACGCGCGAGGTGCAGGAAACCAATATCTCGAACGTGCCGCCGTCATGGCCGGGAGAAGCCCTGCGGCGCGAGCGGCTGCTGGACCCGCGCTGTCCCGGCCTTGATCCTGACCATCTCTTGAGCATGCGCTCGTTCATAAGCACCCGCTGGTGGAATTCTCAGCAGTGGTATGTGCCTGCCGAGGCACCCAAAGATACCAAGTTCGCCGCGCTGGTTACACAGTCATGGTCCTCGTCCGGCATCATCGACAGCAACCAGATGAGTATGATCTTTGTGGGCTCGGATCGCTGGCTTGGCTTGCAGCTTGTCCCACGCGACTCCAGCCCATCCAGGGGCATCGAGCGCGGCAACTGGCTGGTGAATTTTGATCAGGAGAGCGGAACATTGCGCGGCAACGCGTGCCGGCGCTTCAACGACGCACGCAGCGGCTTTTGTATTCCGTCGATCAGAATCAGGGCAGAGGGCTGGACGCAGGAAGAGCTGCTTACGCTGATCGAGTCGTTCAGGCCGCTCGATGGACAGGCCTGGCTGCAATACAACGATCTGTTCCTCGATCCGCAGCCGCTGCCGGCAGAAGCACAGACGGTGCTTGAGCAATCGATCGCCGCGATTCAACAGCTCAAACAAGGATCGCTGTATAGCGTGTCCGAGCAGCGTATGCGGATAGAGCCCAATCTGCCCAAACATCAAGATCCGTATCATATACCGCTGGAGCTGCGGTTTCCCGAGCGGAGAGTGCAGGAGCAGTGGCTGGTTTTTGAAGACAGTCAGATCACGCGGTACCACAATCTTATCCGGCATCCGCGCGGCGATCTGCTCGCCACGCAGATCAATGACGGCAAGCAGTACAGCGAATATTATCTGCCTACCAGTACGCTCTGGCGCACTTCCCCCGGGAACTTCGATAGCCCCACGCCGTCGACATTCTGGCTCGGCGAAGAGCTGCTGTTTTCGGTGATCTCAAGCCGAGATCCTTTTACGGTGCGCAAAGACAACAACAGCTGGCTCTTGGAGCAATCGTTTTATGAGCAGCCGAATCAGGATGGCTGGTTCGACGATCGCTACATCAACGTCGCCGGCCTCGGCGGCTGGATCGAAGATCTGACGGATCGCACATTCGTCCGGCGCATCTGGCTCGATCCCGCAACCTCGCTGCCGCTCAAGACCACGATCGTCGGGCGTGACATTCAGGGCAATGAGGTCGAGATCCTCGGCATCGACATCAGCGTTCAGCCCCAGCAGGAGCCGTTTTCTGAACAAATCTTTAGCGTGCCGAACATGCCGCCTGATACGATCGCGTTTGAATACGATGGCAACGCCCAGGCAAGTATGGTCAAAGACTCGCTTGATATTACGCTACCAAATCGGGTGCTGATGTGGCGTGACGGCGACATTCAGACTCTCCGGCAGCTTGGCACATTTAATCCCGAGGTTTTCATAGCGGGAGATCGCAGCATGACACTCTTCCAGGCGACGAGTGCCACGATCCCTGATCTGGATCAGTCGGGCCTGATCTATTCAAACAGATATCGCATGCTTGAAGATGAAGCATTGGTCGTGGTGCGCCAGGGGCCGAGCAGCCTGCTACGCTATCTGCTGCGTACCCAGAGCACGATGTCGAGTGGCCCAGATCGATCCTGGACATCCAGCAAGGCGCTCTCGGCAACGATCGCGGGCGAGCAGCGACCGGTCTGGCTGCTGGGAACCAGCAACAATGCTATGCTGGTATTTGAGATCGACGATCTGCTGGTGCATGTGTTTGGCAACGATGCGGCAGTGCTTGAGCAGAGCGTGCTTCCGGCACTCTCGAAGCTTCAGTGGGCCGCGCCGGTGATCGCGCCGACAGCGGAGCCGCCAGTTACGCCGTAGCTCTCGCCTCCTTAGTTTTTAGCGCGCTGTAAGCACACAAAGCTGCACAGCGCGTTTTTTTGTTGCCTGCCGCTCTGCCTAGGCAAAGCTTGCGTTTAGCTGAAGCCGACTGCTATGGATTGACCACAAGCTGCGTGGTTTTGCCGATGTCGCCGCGCTCCACGCGTGATACATTCTCCTAAATAGACTATTTTTAAACTATTATGGAGAGGATGAATCAGGCCCTCACCCCTGGTTCACGTTGTTCGCCATCCCCTCTCCCATTGCGATAGGAGAGGGGAATGAGGGTACTTTCTATTGTTCTTTGTTTTCTGTTCTCTGTTCTGCTTCCGATTCTAGGTTCTAGGTTCTGGGTTCTCGGTTCTTCGTAAGGAGGAAGCCCCATGCCCCATCGCTTGACGCGCCTGGTGAGCGCAATCCTGTGTACCGTGGTGCTGCTGAGTCTGGTGTTTTTGAACGTTACGCCGACGCAGGCGCTGGCACCGGCCTGGCAGCCCAACACCGCCTACGCGGTCAATCAGCTGGC
>JAFAYS010001210.1 GCA_019240175.1 Chloroflexota bacterium
ATTGCGGGAGATGTGAGCTGGGAAACCTTCGGCAGCAGCGCAGACAACGTCGCGATTGTGGCTTTTGCCGCACGACCGCTGCGCAACAATCAGCAGCAGCTCTACGCCCGCGTGGCCAATCTTGGCCAACAGCCGATCGCCCGCACACTCTACTTGGATCTCGACGGCGAGCGCGCTTCAAGCGAGCCGATGCGCCTACAGCCCGGTGCCGAGGCCGAGTGGAGCTGGCCGCTACCTGCGGGAACCACCCGCGCCGAGGCCTCGCTCTCAGGCGAAGACATTCAGCCGATCGACGATCGCGCGGCGGTTGTGCTCGGCGGCAGCGTGCGCTCCCAGGTGCTGCTTGTCACCAGCGCCACCGAAACCACGGCGTTGGAGCGCGCGATCCGAGCGCAGCGCGGCCTCGAAGTGCAGCGCGTTTCGCCCGCCGACTATCGCGCCAACACCGACGCCGCGCTGGTCGTCTTCGACAGCTACGTGCCGGCGAATTTCCCTGCCGCGCCCGTGCTGATCGTCACGCCGCCCCGCGATCAAACTGTGGTGCCGGTCAGCGGCGAGCAGAGCCGCCTAACCGCCGACACGATCAACGATGAGCGCTTCCGGTCGATCGATTTCAAGCCCGTCAGCTTCGATCGCGTGATGGAGATCACAGCGCCAAGCTGGGCCAATGTGGTCGTCGCGAGTGGCGAGACGCCGCTGGTGCTGACCGGCCAGTACAACAATCAGCCGATCGCGATCTGGACTTTTGATCCGGTCGCGTCGAATATCACCAACCGGCTGGCGTTTCCGCTGCTCACCACGGCGACCACGCGGGCGCTGCTGCCGCAGGCCAACGATCGGCTGCTGGTCGGCACGATCGCGCCGTTTGCGCTGCGCAGCGCCGATGGCGTGGAAGTCGCAGCCGGCGAGCGCTTGGCACAGCCCGGCATCTATCAGTCAAGCAGCGGCAACGGCGCGATCGCGGTGAATGCCCTCGACGCCGACGAGGCCGATCTGAAACCCCGTGAGCAGCCCACGATCACCACTGTGTCCCGGCCCATCACTACCGACGACGAGGAACAACTCATCGGACGGGAGCTATGGAAGCCGCTGGTGATCGCCGGGTTTATCGTCCTCCTGGTCGAGTGGCTTTACAGCAATCGCGACAGTTTGCGGCGTGGGCGCGCCCCGCGCGGTAAACCAGCAGAAGTTTAAGCATGATCATTCTGTTTCGTACACCATATTGGCTCTGGCTCCTGCCGCTGCTGGCGGTGCTGCTCTGGTGGCTCGGACGGCGCAGCCGTATGCCGCGCGCAGCGCTGCTGCTGCGTAGCCTGATCACGCTGCTGATCGTCGTCGCGCTGGCCGATCCGATTCGGCCAGGCACAGCCGGCCCCGCGCCGCTGTTGATTCTGGCGGATCAGTCGGCCAGCCTGACCGAGGACGTGCGCAACGAGGCCTGGCAAATCGCGACACGCATCGCCGAGGAGCGCGGCTCCGCCGAGACCACCGTGGCGGCGCTGGGCGAAGAAGTTGTGATCGCGCCGGATCTCAAGCAGCCGCAAATCCAGGCCGACGGCACCGACATCGAGGCCGCGCTCCAGCTGGCGAAGGGCCTCCAGCCCAGCGGCGGTCGTGTGCTGCTGCTCTCGGATGGCGCGGCGACCTCGCCGGGCGTTGACGAGGCCGCGCAGGCGCTGCGCGAGCAGGGCGTGGCCGTGGATGTGCTGCCGCTGGCCGACGACATCCAGGCCGACGCGCGCATCGTCGATATTTCGCTGCCTGCGGGTCTACGCGCCGGCCAGAGCTTTCGCGGCGCAGTCACGATCGACAGTACGGCGGCGACCACCGCGACGCTGGTGATCTCGTTCAATGGCCAGCCGGTCGCCGAGCAAGCGCTGACGCTCACGGAAGAAACGCTCTCGATTCCGCTGCCGGGCACCGTGCCGGACGAAGGCTTGCAGCGCTTCCGGGCCGAGCTACGCATCGACGACGCGCATGCCGAGAACAACTCATTGGATACCACGGTGCTGGTCGGGCCGCCGCCACGCGTGCTGGTTGTCGAGCACCGGCCCGATAGTGCGGCACAGCTGCGCGATATGCTTGAAGCGCAGGGCGTGCAAAGCGAAGCGCTGCGGCCCGCCGACGTATCGAGCAGCCTCTCGGATCTGCGCCGCTTCGACGCGATCGTGCTGCAAGATATTCCGGCCAGCGCGCTCTCGCTGGACCAGCAGTCGGCGCTGCGCGAGTACGTGCGCAGCATGGGCCACGGCCTGCTGGCGATCGGCGGCACCAGCAGCTACTCGCTGGGCGGCTACAAAGGCACGCCGCTGGAAGAAGTGCTGCCGGTGCGCATGGAAACGCCGCCTCGTCGCGAGCGGCAGCAGGTCGCGCTACTGCTGATCATCGATCGCTCGGCCAGCATGTACGGCGCAACGCCGACGACCAATAAGCTGGAGCTGGCCAAAGGCGGCGCGATCGCGGCCACCCAGGTACTGGTGCCCAACGACCGCGTCGGCGTGCTGAGCTTCGACACCGAGACCGAGTGGACGGTTCCGTTTACACGCATCGGCGAAGGGCTGGCGCTGAGCGAGATCCAGGATCGCATCGCCAAGCTGGATTTTGGCGGCGGCACCGACATCTACAAGTCGCTGGGCGTTGGCCTGCCTGAGCTGGCGGAGCAGGATGCGGTGGTGCGTCATGCCGTGCTGCTGACCGACGGACGCTCGTTCACGGCCAACCCCGACGCTTACGATCGGCTGACGGAGCAGGCGCGCTCCTACGGCATCACGCTCTCGACGATTGCGATCGGTGACGACGCCGACAAAGAGCTGCTAGAGCGGCTGGCGGATCGTGGCGGTGGACGCTACCATTTCGCCGCCGATCCGCAGGAATTGCCGCGATTGACGCTGATGGAGACCGAGATCGCCCGTGAAGATCCGCGCGTCGAGGGCGAGTTCCAGCCGCAGCCGGCGGGCGCACATCCGATCGTGCGCGGCTTTGTGCCGAGCCAATTTCCCAGCCTGGAAGGCTACGTCGCGGTCACGCCCAAGCCCGAGGCCGAGACCGTGCTGCAATCACCGCAGGAAGATCCAATCCTGACGTCCTGGCAATACGGCCTGGGTCGCTCGCTGGCCTGGACCTCGGATAGCGGCGAGGCCTGGAGCGGCAACTGGCAAAGCTGGGGCGAGAGCGCGCTGCTGTGGACGCAGATGCTGGCCTACACCTTCCCTGACCCGAGCCAGGGACCGCTCACGGTGCGCATCGATCGCAGCGGAGCAACGCCGATGATTGTCGCGGATGCGCGCGGCGACGACGGCACACCGCTGGATCTGGCCGATGTTGGTGCGCGCGTGGAAGATCCCGACGGCAATGAGTCGACGGTCCGCCTCAAGCAGATCGCGCCGGGCCAGTACCAGGCTCCGCTGCCCGCCGAGAACAACGGCGCGTACACGGTGGGCGTGGCGCTGCGCAAAAACGATCAGCAGCTTGAGGCGCAGGCCGGCTGGGCCAAGCCCTACGCCGCCGAGTTTGCGCTGTCGCCTGACCGCGCGCTGCTGGAACGCATTGCGACGATCAGCGGTGGGCAGGTGCTCACCTCCGCCGACGCCGCTGCCGACGCGGTGAAGGCCGAGACGCCGCGACCGACGCAAGCCTTCTGGCCCTGGCTGATCGGTCTGGCGGTGCTGCTGTGGCCGCTGGAAATTGCGATTCGGCGTGGCTGGCTGCGCTTAAGACGCTAAAGCGCTGTGTTGCAAACCAGCCGGGATTATGGTACAACATGAGCGCAGGGCCGCGTAGCTTAATAGCATAGAGCAAGAGTTTCCTAAACTCTAGGTTGTGGGTTGGAGTCCCACCGCGGTCACCACACACGGCGCGTCATTACTGACGTGCCGTGTTTGTTTTAATCGTAATAGCTTGTCTAGGCCTCGACGCTGCGGAGGCCAATGTGGTTGAGCGCCATCTGAAGATTGCTCGCGGTGTAGAGCTCGCCCAGGTGCACGCCCAGCCCCACGATCGACTGCGCGACCTCGGGCCGAATACCGACCAGCATCACCTCGGTGCCCAGCAGCTTGGCCGAGCGCACCACCGTCAGCAAGCCCAGCGCCACCTGGCTATCGACCAGCGGCACGCCCGTGATGTCCAGGATCAGATGCCGCGCGCGCCAGCTCTCCAGGCTTTGCAGCGCCTGCTCCTGCACTTGCAGAATGCGTGAGCTGTCGAGCGCGCCGACCAGCGGCATGACCAGCGTGCTCGCGGTGATCGGAATGACCGGCACGCTTAGCTCGCGAATCGTCAGACGATGGGCCTCGACCTCGCCCAGCAGCCGATTCTGCTCCTCGACCCGCATCTGAACCTCGGCCAGCGCCGCCTGAAGCGCGCCAGTGCGCTCGCTGACGGTCGCCTCAAGATTTGTGTTGATCGCTTCCAGCGCCTGCGCCGCCGCCTCGGCCTCTTTCCGTGACGACTGAGCTGCTTGCAGCGCGAACGACGTGCTCTGCGCCCCAAGATAGCCCATCAGCGCCACGAGGCCCGGCAGCAAGATCACCCCAACCCTAACATTGTTACTGACCTGCTCCTTGGGAAAGACCACATAGCCTAAAACCAAGATCATTTCGCAGATTGCAAAGATCAGCCAGATCTGTTTGGGCCGTAGCGTCACGCTCGCCATCAGCACGGGCAGCGCGATCAAAAACGATGACGAGGAGAATTCAGGATTTGTGACAATGCCGACGGAGAAACCAGCCAGCGTAGTGATGACCAGCAGCAGCGCTGCCTCGGTGACACGACCGCTGCGCGCCAGCCAGATCACGCCCAGCAAAATCAGGATGCCGACCGAGATAATCAGCTGTGCGACGAGAATATTGCCCTGCTCAAAGGTTACCGGGATAAAAAGAATTGCAAAGATAATGAGTCCCGTCGCCAGCACTACCGTATTGCGCCCACGGCGGCGAGTTTCTTGGTCAGGGTGAGCTATCGTCAACAGCCAATCGAGTGATTGTCGCATACGCCCTCGTTATTAGGCCACAATGCGCAGCCAATATATTTTGATTTATGAGTGCTCAGAGAGAATCGCTGATGTACAACCATTAACACACACGATCTTTTGGGAGAGCACAGTTAAAAACATCACTGTAGATCGATGAGGATCGTCTTGATCGCACGTAGGGTTATCGAGCAGTGGATTGCGCCATTATAGGAGCGTGCTACAAGCAATCGCAATAGCGCATTTGTAACGAGAGCGTGCAGCCGGTTGGCTATCGCGGCTTAATCCATTCCTGGAATCAAATGTGTGGCAGTTACCAGAGGAAAAGAAATGTGATCTCACTAATGATTTAATCGCTCTGTGGAGTGGACGCAGACTCGGCATAGGCGGCGATCAGGCGTTTGGGAGCGACCTGCCGCCAGGCAGTGTAGAGCACCTGCCCGAACATATCGCGCTCGATGCGATCGAGCTGAACGTTGGTCGACCCTTGCTCGCCCCAGGTGCCAGGGACGGGCGAAAAAACCTCAGGATCGAGCTGCACCAGCGTCCACTGGTCGTCGCGCGACAATTTGAGGACGGCGCGCCCCTCGTCGGGCCAGAGCGTCACAAAGATCTTATTTCTGACCCGAAACGACGGACGGCCCCAGTGGTCGTGCTCCTTGACCTCGGGCAGAGCGAGCGCCAATGCTCGTACGGTCTCAACATCGATCATGGCGCTTCCTCACAGCTTGCGGCAGGTTTCGTCAATGCGGCGGTGCGGGCGACCGGCGGCGATCACTGGCCTTGCAGCGCGTCGATGCCGTTGCGCACGCTGGTCTGGAACTTGTCCAGGCGCTCTTGCAGATCGATCAGTACACTGCGCGCATAGCGATCGGCCTCGGTGCGAGTACGCTCAGCCTCGCGCTCGGCCTCGTCGAGGATCTGGCGACGCTCTTTTTCCAGCGCATCCAGCAGGCCGCGCTCTTCAAGCGAACGCCGCGCCTCGGCCCGCGCCTGATCCAGGATCTGATCGCGCTGATCCAGCATCTGATGGGCCTGTTTGACCTCGGCGGGAATCGCCGTGCGCAGCCGATCGACCAGCTCCAACAGACGATCCTCGTCGATCATCAGCTTGCGACCAAACGGCACGCGCCGGCCCTCGGCGACCAGCGCTTCCAGCATATCGATCAGCCCGTCGACGTCCTCGTCTTCGGGTGCCGGCGCGGCGCGCTCAGCCTGATCGTTGGGCTGTTGCGCGTCGGTCAGCAGGGATTCAAGCAGGTTTTCCGGCTCGTGCGGCGATTGGCTCATGAGGCTTCTCTCCGTCCATACGCGCGGCGTAGAGCGCGCTCGACGTGTGGCGCGACCATAAACTCGATGTTGCCGCCCAGCGCGGCGATCTCTTTGACGGCGCTGGAAGACAAAAAGCTAAACTCCTGGCTGGCCATCAGGCAGACAACCTCGACGCCGGGATACAGCCGGTGGTTGATATGCGCCATCTGGAACTCGTGCTCGAAATCCGTCGCGGCGCGCAGCCCACGCACAATCACCTTCGCGCCGATGCGCCGGGCATAGTCCACGGTCAGCTCGCTATAAGTGTCGACGCGCACGTTGGGCAGATGCGCAACAGCCTCCGAGGCCAGCTGCACGCGCTCCTCGGTGGTAAACAGCAGATTTTTGAGCGGTCGGTCATACACGGCGAGAATCACCGTATCGAAGATCGCCGCAGCACGCTTCGCAACATCCATATGACCGAAGGTGATCGGATCGAAGCTGGCGGGATAGATAGCTAATGCCATAGCGGCCTGCACATATGTTTAGGATCAACGCGCCGCGCCCGTATGAGCACGCGGTTAATCATGCTCCTCAATATACTCATAGATGCTAAACGAGCTGTCGCCGAGCCGCCGAGTGGTCAGCTGCGTCAGGTTGCCGTAGCGCTCCTGCAGCGTCAGTCGCGGCCAGTGGCCCACCACCAAGATTGTCCCGTCCTTGACCAGACGTGACGCCGCGATCGCTTCGATCGTCGCTTCGATCGTGGGGCTGGCGTAGGGCGGGTCCATCATGATTATATCATAGGGCTCGCTCCGCGCCTGCGCGATCCAGCTTTCGACGCCGGCCTGATGCACTTTGGCGCGATCCGCCAGCTTGGTATGCGCCAGATTCTCGCGGATAACTTTGCACACCACGGCGCGCTGCTCCACGAAATCGGCCCACTCCGCGCCACGCGACAAAAACTCGATGCCGAGCGAGCCGGTGCCGGCAAACAGATCCAGCACGCGACCCTGAATCACGTCGTAGCCCGAAAGGATCGCAAAGAGCGATTCTTTGACGCGATCCAGCATCGGGCGAGTGCCGGAGTCGGGCGGGCCTTTGAGTTTATGCCCTTTGGCAGAGCCTGTGATTACACGCATAGCTGCTACAGGATAAAACAAGAACAGCAAACGGGCAACTGCCGCGCTGCTGTTCTTCCCCAAACCGAAAAACATGGCTAGCGATTGGACTGCTCGCCGAGCTTGCCCTGGCTGCCAAGCTCAAGGCCCACGTTCGCGCCGCTGTGCATATCGGCGCTGGCCGAGGTGCTGGTCCAGTGCAGCTTCAGATGAAAGCCCTGGCGGCCATCCTCATCCGCGATCGCCTCGACCCGCAAATCGACCTTGCCGCCGGGCGAAAGATGCAGCTCGCGCTGGCCTTTCCACACGTTCACGTCGCCGCCGCGCAGTTCCTGCGCAAACTCCGCCAGAATATCGCCAATTTCCTGGGCCGAGCCGGTCATGTGCCAGCCTAGCTCGTCCTCTTTCTGATGTCCCGGATGCTGCGGCATACAAACGCTCCTTTGCTTCGCTTGCGATCTCAGCAGCAACCAGGATGCCAAGGAACGAAAGAACAAAAGAACAAAAGAACAAGGGAACAAAGTAGGGCCAAACAAAAGAACATAGAACCCAGAACCTAGGGGAAGAACGAATCTCTGTAAGGGCGCTGCTTGCCGCGCCCACACGCTTCCCCTCGCCTGTCGCAACCGAGGTCGAAGCCGACCGAGGTTCGGGGCAGGGGTGCTGAGCTTGCGAGCCGGGGGTGAGGGCCAGACCAAGAACAAAAGATCAAATGAACAAGGGAACAAATAATCAGGATTCTTTTTGTTCCTTTGTTCTCTTGTTCCCTTGTTTGCCCGCCGCTAACCCGCCGCGTCCAGCTTCGGCTGCGCGCCCGTGACGATGAACGCGGTTCGCTCGGCGATGTTGACCGCGCGATCGGCGATGCGCTCAAGGTTATGCGCCACAAACAGCAGATGCAGCGCGCGAGTGGCCTCGTGGGGCGCGGCCTGAATATGCTGCAGCATCGACGCCTGGATCTGGCGATTCAGCTCGTCGGCGCGATCGTCGTCGCACTCAAGGCGCACGGCAGCGCTGGCATCACGCTCCACGAACGCGGCGACGCTCAGCTGAAGCATGCGCTGGACCTGCTCAGCCAGCAGCTTGAGATGTACCGGCGGCGCGATCAGCGGCTCGTCGGCGCTGCGCACGACCAGCGCGGCGATGCCCTCGGCGTAGTCGCCCATGCGCTCAAGGTCGTCGGCGATACGCAGCGCGGCCAGCAAGAAGCGCAGATCCGTCGCGAAGGGCTGCTGCCCGGCG
>JAFAYS010001230.1 GCA_019240175.1 Chloroflexota bacterium
CGAAGAGAACGATCCCAAAGTACGCGCCAGCCGTCTCGACGAAGCGCTGGACATTATCGATGGGCTATGCAGCGGCCAGCCGTTTAGCTATGCCGGCGAACACTTTCAGATCCAGGAAACAGTTTTTCAGCCGCAGCCTGTGCAGGAACGGATTCCGCTGTGGATCGGCGGTTGGTGGCCGAACAAGGCACCCATGCGGCGTGCCGCCCGCTGGGACGGCGCGTATCCCGCCGAAGTCCGTACCGATGGCCCGAACATTGAATTAGTGTCCACCTCACCCGAGACCGTGCGGGAAATCCGCGCGTTTATCGACCAGCACCGCGTCAAGACCACGCCCTTCGACATGGTGATCAGCCGCGATCTGTGGCGTGAAGAGCCAGCCGCAGCCCGTGAGCTGGCAGCGGAGCTGGCCGAGGCCGGTACCACCTGGATCATTCAGGATGTGCTGCCGTGGGAAGTTTCACCGGAAGAAGCGCGCGTCTTGATCCGCCGAGGCCCGCCCGGCAAGCAGTAAGTCGACCAGCTCAAAGCCGCAAGATCGCCAGTTTGTCGAGACGAGCGCGTTTTGACAGAGCCGGCGATTATTTCTATCATGCTGGCAAACGTGGTTTACTAAAACAGCAGGGATAGATATGACAGTTATTCTCGACGGCACAGCACTGGCGGCGACTTTACGCGAAGAGCTGCGCGCCGATGTGGAGCGGCTAAACCAGAGCGGCATCACGCCGCGCCTGGATGTGGTGCAAGTCGCGGGCGACGCGGCCTCGGATTGGTATGTGCGGGCGATCAAGCGCGCCTGCCAGCAGATCGGCGTGGTCTTCAACCTGGATCAGCTGCCCGCCGACAGCACGCAGCAGCAGATTCTCGCACAGATTCACACGCTGAACGCCCAGCCGGAGACACACGGGATTATCGTGCAGGTGCCGCTGCCCAAGCACATCGACGCCGACGCAGTGATCGAAGCGATCGATCCGCGCAAAGACGTGGATGGCCAAAGCCCGCTGAGTCTGGGCCGTTTGGCGCAGAGCCTGCCGACGTTCGTGCCGAATACACCGGCGGGCGGCATGGAATTTCTCAAGCGTTACAACATTCCGATCGCGGGCAAACAGGCCGTTGTCGTCGGACGCTCGAATATCGTGGGCAAGCCGATGGCGCTGCTGCTGCTGCAAGAGCACGCGACCGTGACGATCGGCCACTCGCGCACGCCGGATCTGGCTGCGATCCTGCGCGACGCCGACATTGTGGCGGTAGCCGTCGGCAGGCCGGGCATCGTCCACGGCGCGATGCTCAAGCCCGGCGCAACCGTGATCGACTTTGGCATCAACGAGGTCGGCCCCAAGACAATCGTGGGCGATGTTGATTACCCGAGCGCGGCTGAGGTGGCCGGTGCGATCACGCCGGTGCCGGGCGGAACCGGGCCGGTGACAAATATGATGCTGCTGCGCAACGTGATTCGCGCCGCCGAAGGCCTGGGATCATAAGGAGCCGGCTATGAGCCGCTTGCTGCCCTTGTTTTATTTTAGCGTGCTGTATGGCGCGTTTCTCGCCGGAATGCTGTACCTGCGAGCACAAGATGTAGCTGATCATGCAGCGGCTCAAACCTTCCCGCGTGCGACAGTTTTACTGCTCCTTGCGATCGGCGTGCCGACGACGTTGCAGTTCTTCTTTGCGCCGATCCTGCCTTTGTTCGAGCGCGATGCCCAGCGCTTTCTGGACGGCGAATGGTGGCGACTGATCACGCCGCTCTTTGTGCAAGATGGCGGCATCGGCGGGAGTATCTTTAATCTGGTCAACCTGTTCTTCGTAGGATTGATTGGCGAGCGCCTGTGGGGTAGTTGGCGCTGCGTCGCGATCTTCTTTGTGTGCGGCATACTGAGCGAAGCAGTAGCACTGAACTGGCAGCCGATCGGCGCAGGCAACTCGATCGCCAACTTTGGGTTAGCAGCCAGTGTTGCGATTGTAGCGCTGATCTCTACACGCCAGCGGCTCGTCCAATTGGCAGCAGGTGGCGCGCTGGCGTGTGGCTTGGTGCTGGTGTTGCTCCGTGATATTCATGGTGCTGCGACGATCCTGGGTGTGATTGTTGGTATGGTGTTGCTCTTGATTAACGGCGGTAACGTTTTGAAGACTCATACATCCGCCTGAGCGCGTGATCGATCAAAGATCGCCAAAACAAACGGGCCGTAGGATCGTACCTACGGCCTGTGTGCTTGCATAAATTGTGAATGGCCTAGCTGCTCAGCGCGGCCACCGCCTGCTCCTCGGTCTCGTAGATATCGGCGTACTGCGACAGCCCAACCATACGAAAGATCTTCTGGAAATGCTCGTTGAGTCCGCTCATCGCCAGCTTCTGGCCGTTGCGTCCACAGCTGGTCACGATCCGAATCAAGATCGCGATGCCGGCGCTATTGATGTAGTTGCTGTGATGGAAATTCAGCACGAGCTGCTGCGCCCCGGCCTCGGTGGCCGTGGTGTAGGCCTCGCTGATCTTGGCGTCGGCGAAGGTTGTCACATCACCTTTGATGTCGATCACTGTCACCTTGCCATGCTGACGGCTTGTTACTTCCAACGTATCGTCAAGAAAAGCCATACAGGCTCCTTATCCCACCGCTATGGCTGTAGGGCAGCATCGGGCGTGCGCACGACCTGAAGCTGCCGCGCTATTGACAGCGTAACACCATTCGCACTTCATTACCCTGGCCTGGCACGCCGGTCCACTCCACCTCATCCACGAACTGGCGGATCAGCCACATGCCCATGCCAACATCTTCACCCTGGAGCGCACGCTCCAGATCTGGACGATCGTAGCCGTAGCCTCGATTGAAGCGCCGGTAGTGCTGGTCGCGGACACGCACCGTCAGGGCGTTGCCGGCCACTGTGATCACGACATGGACCTCGGCGTTGCGAATCCCGGAGTTGCCGTGCTCGATCGCGTTCGTCACCGCCTCCGACACAGCGGTGCGCAAGCCTGCGATCTGGTCGGGCCGAAAGCCCATGCGCGCCGCAACCGTCGCCACCGTATCCATCGCCACTTTCTCGTAGCCAAGAGTGCTCGGCAGCCGCAGCTCGATCGGCTGCTCTGCCGGCTGTGTCCGCTTGGGAGACCAGAACCGTCGCATAGACTCGTGCTCCATCTAGGATGCTTACAGCGGAATATTGCCATGCTTACGCGGCGGCAAGCTTTGGCGCTTGTTGCGCGACAGCCGCAGCGCTTTGATCAGCGCGGGACGAGTCTCGCGTGGCTCGATCACCTGATCGATATAGCCGCGCTCTTCGGCAACATACGGATTCGCGAAACGCCGCTGGTAATCTTCGACCAGATCCGCCTGACGCGCCGCCGGATCTGACGCCTCCGCCAGCTCTTTGCGGAAGATAATCTTCACGGCAGCGTCCACGCCCATCACCGCGATCTCGGCGGTCGGCCAGGCGAAATTGAAGTCGGCCCGAATATGCTTCGACGACATCACGTCGTACGCGCCGCCGTAGGCCTTGCGGGTGATCACCGTCAGCTTGGGCACGGTTGCCTCGCAGTAGGCGTAGAGCAGCTTCGCGCCGTGACGGATGATCCCGCCGTACTCCTGCTGCGTGCCCGGCAGAAAGCCCGGCACGTCCACAAACGTCACCAGCGGAATATTGAACGCGTCGCAGAAGCGCACAAAGCGCGCGCCTTTGATCGAGGCGTCGATATCGAGCGTTCCTGCCATCGCCAGCGGCTGATTGCCGACCACGCCCACAACATGACCATCTAGCCGTGCAAAGCCAATCAGCAGGTTCTGCGCCCAGAATGGCTGAACTTCCCAGAAAAAGCCATCGTCTACAGTACTTTCGATCACCTGCTTCATGTCGTAGGGCTTCTTGGGCGAGTCGGGAATGATCGTTTGTAGATCTTCGTCCATGCGCTCGGGATCGTCGGTGGGCGCGACGTAGGGCGGATCTTCCATGTTATTGGCCGGCAAGAACGAGATCAGCGTGCGCAGCTGCTCGAATGACTCGGCCTCGTCGTCGGCGGCAAAATGCGCCACGCCCGAGCGGCTGTTGTGAGTCATCGCGCCGCCCAGCTCATCGAAGCCGACCGTCTCGCCGGTGACGCTCTTGATCACCTCGGGTCCGGTGATGAACATCTGCGAGGTGCCTTTGACCATCAAGATGAAATCGGTGATCGCCGGCGAGTAGACCGCGCCGCCCGCGCACGGCCCCGCAATGATCGAGAGCTGCGGGATCACGCCCGACGAGATCACGTTGCGGTAGAAGATTTCGGCATAGCCGCCCAGCGCGACCACGCCTTCTTGAATGCGCGCGCCGCCCGAATCGTTGATGCCGATGCAGGGCACGCCCATGCGCAGCGCCAGATCCATCACCTTGACGATCTTTTCGGCGAAGACCTCGCCCAGCGAGCCGCCAAAGACCGTGAAGTCTTGCGAAAACACACAGACCGGACGACCATCGATCGTGCCGTGGCCCGTGATCACGCCGTCGCCCAGCGGATGACGACGATCGAGGCCAAAATTATGTGAGCGGTGAACCGCAAATGCATCAAGCTCCACGAACGATCCCGGATCGAGCAGCACGTCGATCCGCTCACGAGCCGTTGATTTGCCGCGCGCGTGCTGCTTCTTAGCCGCCTCCGGATCGGTGGTGGCTGCTAGCTCGCGGCGACGGCGAAGTTCTTCGATCTTTTGCTGAGTTGTGGTGGTCACACAGCATCCCTTCGTGATGTAGCGTCGAGCGCCGATGAAAGCGCATCATTCTGCACACTATAGCATGAGCAATAGGCCCTGCGGGCAAACAAAAGAACAAGAAAACAAGGGAACAAAGGGATTATCTTTTTGTTCTTTGTTCATTAGGAGGCCCTCACCCCCTGCGTCCCCCTCTCCCGTTGCGACAGGCGAGGGGAAATTTTGGTACTTCCCTTTGTTCTTTCGTTAGGTTCTAGGTGGTGGTTGGAGCGGTTCGATACAGGGCATAGACTAACCTCCTTGATGCTCGGGAATATCGATCAGCTGAAGTCTATTATAAAACTGTGTCAGCGATCTGGAGCACCCGGCTGGCGCAGCGTTCGATCGAAAAAATCGAGCGTGGTATTGAACAGATCGTCGATCGCGGGCGTGCGCTCCGTGGCTTGCAGATAGTGGCCCATGCCTTCCAGAATATGTAGCTCATGCGGCCTGCCCAGCCGCTGTAGCTCGTCGGCCAGCAACTGCGACTGGGTAAACGGCACGACCTCGTCTTGCTTGGAGTGGATCAGCATCAGCGGCAGCGTGAGATCGCGGGCGTGGTAGCGCGCCGAGTAGCGCCAGTAGCGCTCGGGCGCACGGTCGGGCAGGCCTAGCGCGATCAGCGCCTGATCCAGGCCAAACGGCGGGAAGAACGAGCCCTCCTCGAAGAGCCGCCGCAGCTCGAAAAGATCGGTGGGCGGCCCCAGCAGCAGCGCCGAGTCGAGCGCGTCGGGGGCGCGCATGGCTAGCCGCAGCACATGCAGCCCGCTGTACGATCCGGCCAGCGCACCGATCCGTGAGCCGTCAGCGCGCGGAAACGCGCCGGCCTTGGCAAGATTCACCACGCGCTGGAGATCGTCGATGTCGGCCTCAAGATCCAGCGCATACGCCGGCCCGACCGCGATCACCGCGTAGCC
>JAFAYS010000072.1 GCA_019240175.1 Chloroflexota bacterium
AGAGTTCGCGCGCCTGTCGACATCCGCCGAGATTATGCGCGTTGTCGGCGAGAAGATCGTGGCCTACTTTGGCTTCTCGCTGCTCACCTTTGTCGAGGTCGACGCGGCGGCAGATGAAGTGCTGGTGCTCCATGACCAGCGCGAAGCCGGCGTAAACAGCCCGCTCGGCCTGCGTCACCTTGGACATTTTCTAGACGAGCCCTACATCGAGCAGCTCAAAGCCGGCAAAACCATCGCGATCAACAATGTCGTCACCGATCCCGACACCGCGACGCACACCGCAGCGTTTCAACAATTCCAAATCTGTGCGCTGATGCTTGCGCCCTACTTGAGCGAGGGACGCCTGAAGTTCATTCTGGGCGGTCATCTGCGCCAGCCGCACGTCTGGCGTGACGACGAGCTTGCGCTGCTGAGCGAGCTAGCGGCGCGCGTGTGGCTGCGGCTTGAGCGGGCGCACACCGAGGCCGCGCTGCGCGCCAGCGAAGAGCGCTACCGCACGCTCTTCGAGTCGATCGACGAGGGCTTCTGCGTTCTAGAGATGCTCTTCGACGCCGACAACCAGCCGATCGATTACCGTTTCATGGAAATGAACCCGGCCTTTGAGCGCCATACCGGCCTGATCGGAGCAACCGGCAGGACGGCGCTTGAGCTGGTGCCGAATCTTGAGTCGTTCTGGTTCGAAACCTACGGCAAGGTCGCGCTGACCGGCAAAAGCATCCACTTTGAGCAGCGCGCCGAGCAGATGCACCGCTGGTTCGATGTGTACGCCTCGCGCGTCGGCGGTGCGACAAGTCGCAAGGTCGCGCTGGTCTTCAACGACGTTACTGAGCGTAAGCAGGCGGATACTGTGCTGCGCGAAAGCCAGGCCCGTCAGGCATTTCTGCTTGAGCTCGGCGATCGCATGCGTCATCTCACGGATGCCGAGGCGCTGATGGCGGCGGCAACCGAGCTCCTGGGACAGCACCTCGACGTTGGCCGGGTGGTGTATAGCGAGATCGATCCGAGCGGCGAGTACGCCACGATCAAATCCAGCTGGACCGATGGTCAGCTTATGCCGATGGCAGGCCGCTATCGCCTTGACGACTTTGGGGTGATCCAGGGCTACCGTAAAGGGCGCACACGACGAGTCAGCGATGTACGCACGGATCTGCCCGAGCAGCACACTAGCGCCAGCTACGAAGCGCTCGGCGTACGGGCCGTGATTGGCGTGCCGCTGATCGAGAACGGGCGGATGTCCGCGATTATGTCGATCCACAGCGCCACGCCACGCGATTGGAGCGATAACGAAGTCGAACTGGTGCGCAACGTCGGCGAGCGGATCTGGTCGGAGACCAAGCGCGCCATCGCCGAGGCCAAGCTGCGCGCCAGCGAAGATCGGCTGCGCGCAATCTACGACAGCACCTACGAGTATATCGGGCTACTGACGCCGGATGGCACCCTGCTCGACGCCAATCGTGCCTCGCTTGAGTTCGCCAACAACACACGCGAGGATGTGGTCGGGCAACTGTTCTGGGAAACGCCCTGGTTCACACCCACGCCTGGAGCGCCCGAGCGGGTGCGTAAGCTGCTGGAACGCGCAGCGGCGGGCGAGCTGATTCACTTCGAGGCCACACTGAATCGACCGAACGGCGAGATCAAGACCTTCGACATCTCGTTCCACCCAATCCACGACGACGATGGACAGGTTGTGCTGATTGTGCCCGAGGGCCGCGATATCACCGAGCGCAAGCAGATCGAGCGAGCGCTTCAGGCCAGCGAACAGCAGAGCCGTAATATTCTGTCAAGCATTACCGATGCATTCTTCGCCGTCGATCGCGACTGGCGCTTTACCTATCTCAATCAGCACGCCGAGCGGCTGCTAGCCCGCGAGCCGGGCGAGCTACTGGGACAAGAAATCTGGGAGATGTACCCTGGACTGCCTGGCAGCGAGTTCGAGCGCGTGTATCGTCGCGTTGCCGACGAGCGCATCGCCGAGTCGATCACTGCCTTCTACCCGGATCACAACCGCTGGTACGAAGTCCACGCGTATCCTGCCGCCAACGGCATCACCGCTTATTTCCGTAACGTGACCCAGCGTATCACCGCCGAGGCCGCCCTGCGCGCGTCCGAAGAGCGCCTGCGCCGCGCGATCGCGATCGAGACCGTCGGCGTGATCTTCTTCAAGCCCGAAGGCCAGATCACCGCCGCCAACGACGCGTTTCTGCGCATGAGCGGCTACACCCAGGAGGATGTGAGCAATGGCCTGATGCGCTGGGACACGCAGACGCCGCCGGAGTGGATGCCGCAGTCGATCCGCGCCATCGACGAATTCGAGACCACAGGCCGCACCACGCCCTACGAAAAAGAATATTTCCGCAAAGATGGATCGCGCTGGTGGGGCTTGTTCGCGGCCACGCGTATCAATGAGACCGAGGGCGTAGAGTTTATCGTCGATATCACCGAGAATAAGCAGGTTGAGGCCGAGCGCGAGCGCTTGTTCCAGGCGGCGGAGCAGGCGCGGCAAGAGGCCGAGGCCGCCCTGCAAACGCGCGATCAGTTTCTGTCGATCGCCTCGCATGAGCTGCGCACGCCGCTGACCTCGCTGATGGGCTACGCGCACCTACTGCACAAGGCCGTGACGCGCGGCAAGGGCGATCTGATCCGAATGGCCGATCGGATTGCCTATCAGGCCCAGCGCCTCAACGGTTTGATCGATCAGATGCTTGACGTATCACGGCTTCAGCGCGGCCAGTTTGCCATCGAGCGCCAGCCGATCGACCTGGCGGCGGTTGTGGCGCAGGTTGTCGAGGAGTTTCGCAGCACGCTGCCGGCAGATACCCTACATCCGATCGAGATCCAGCGACCAGACCAGCCCGTGATGATCGGCGGTGATGCCAATCGCCTGGAGCAGGTGATCCAGAATCTGCTGAGCAACGCGGTCAAGTACAGCCCGGCTGGCGGCGCGATCCGCGTGCAAGTCTTACGTACCGCGACGACGGCGGAGCTGGTGATCGAGGATCAGGGCATCGGCATTCCGGCGGATGCGCGCGATCATCTGTTCGAGCCCTTTTATCGCGCCAGCAACGTGGGCGAGCAGGTAAGCGGCTTTGGGATTGGGCTGCATATTGTGCGGGAGATCGTGCAGCGGCACGGCGGGCGGATCGAGGTTAACAGCATCGAGGCCACAGGCAGTATCTTTCGTATCGT
>JAFAYS010000163.1 GCA_019240175.1 Chloroflexota bacterium
AGGAACCGATGTGGTTCAGCTGAAGCGCGATGTCGAGGCTGAGCTGGAGCAGCTGCCCAAGATGCACGGCTCAAATGTTAAGCCCGCGCTGAGCCCGCGCCTGACGCAGGTGCTCAACTTTGCCGAGTCTGAGACGCGCCGCATGGGCGACGCGCTGGTCTCGCCCGAGCATCAGCTGATTGCGCTGATCGAAAGTCGCGGCCCGGCGGGCAGCCTGCTGATGCAGTTGAATCTAGCCCGCGACAAAGTGGTGCAGGTGCTAAGCTCGTTGCGCGACAGCTTCAAGATGCCCGGGATCATCCCTGAGGGCGGGCGCAGCTATCCGGCGCTAGAGCGCTTTGGCCGCGATCTGACCGAGCTGGCGCTGCTCAACAAGCTCGATCCCGTGATTGGACGCGACGAAGAGATTCGCCGCACGATCCAGGTCTTGAGCCGTCGCACCAAGAATAATCCAGTGCTGATCGGCGAGCCGGGCGTGGGCAAGACCGCGATTGTCGAAGGCTTGGCTCAGCGCGTGGTGCGCGGCGATGTGCCCGAGGCGCTCAAGAACAAAAAGATCGTGACGCTCGACCTGAGCTCGATGGTCGCCGGCACCAAGTATCGCGGCGAGTTCGAGGAGCGCATGAAGGCCGTGCTGAACGAGGTGCTGAGCGCCAACGGCTATATTGTGCTTTTCATCGACGAGTTGCATACTGTGGTCGGCGCGGGCGCGGCGGAAGGCGGCGTCATGGACGCGGGCAATATGCTCAAGCCGATGCTGGCGCGCGGCGAGCTGCACACGATCGGCGCGACGACGCTTGACGAGTACCGCAAGCATATCGAGCGCGACGCGGCGCTTGAGCGGCGTTTCCAGCCGATCACCGTCGAGGCTCCTTCGATCGAAGATACGATCTCGATCCTGCGCGGCCTCAAAGAGCGCTACGAAACTCATCACCGCGTGCGCATCACCGACGACGCGATTGTCGCGGCGGCCCAGCTCAGCGATCGCTACATTGCCGACCGCTTCTTGCCCGACAAAGCGATCGATCTGATGGACGAGGCGGCGGCCCAGCTGCGCATGGCGGTCACCAGCGATCCCGCCGAGCTTGACGATCTCAAGCGGCGGCGTCTGCAGCTCGAAACTGAGCGTGAGGCCCTGAAGCGTGAGATCACGCGCGAGGCCCAGGCGCGGCTAGAGCGATTGGAGCAGGTGCTGACCAAGCTGGCCGACACCCAGGCTAATCTTGAGCTGCGGCTGGCCTCGGAGCGCGCGGCGATCGCGCGGATCTCGAATCTCAAGGAGCAGATCGAGCAGACCAAGGTGGCGATCGAGCAGGCGCAGCGCGAGTACGACTATAACCGGCTGGCTGAGCTTGAGTATGGCCAGCTGCCGCAGCTTCAGGGCGAGCTTGAGGCCGAGGTTGAGTCGCTGGATCTGCAGCAGGAGCGCGGCGCGCTGCTGCGCGAAGAAGTAACCGCCGAGGATATTGCTCAAACGGTGGCGAAGTGGACCGGCATTCCGGTTGCCCGGCTGATGCTCGACGAGGCCGATCGCCTGCGCAACATGGAACAGAATCTGCATCAGCGCGTCGTCGGGCAGGATGAGGCGATCCGCGCGGTGTCGAGTGCGGTGCGTCGGGCGCGAGCCGGGCTGCACGATCCGGATCGTCCGCTGGGCTCGTTCCTGTTTCTTGGCCCGACCGGCGTGGGTAAGACCGAGCTGGCCCGCGCGCTGGCCGAGTTTTTGTTCGACGATCAGCACGCGCTGATCCGGCTGGATATGTCGGAGTACATGGAGAAGCACTCGGTGTCCCGGCTGATCGGCGCGCCTCCGGGCTATATCGGCTACGGCGAGGGTGGACAGCTAACCGAGGCCGTGCGGCGCAAGCCGTTTTCGGTAGTGCTGCTGGACGAGGTCGAGAAAGCCCATCCCGATGTGTTCAGCGTGCTGCTGCAAGTGCTGGACGATGGCCGTCTGACCGATGGCCAGGGCCGCGTGGTCAGCTTCCAGAACACGGTCGTGATCATGACCAGCAACCTTGGCTCGCAGGTGATCCAGGAAACGCTGGACGATCCAGACGAGATGCGCGAAGAGGTGCTTGAGGCGCTGCAAGGCTTTTTCCCGCCCGAGTTTCTCAACCGCGTCGATGACGTGACGATCTTCCATGCGCTCAGCGAGGCCCAGATCGCCGAGATCGTCAGGCTGCAGGTGGCGCTGGTCACGCGGCGGCTCAGCGACCACAAGATCACGCTGGATCTCACTGAGTCGGCGCTGCGGCATCTGGTGCGCATCGGCTACGATCCGCGCTATGGCGCGCGTCCGCTCAAGCGCGCGATCCAGCGCGAAGTGCTCGATGTGCTGGCGCTTGAGCTGCTCGACAAGCGTTTTCGCTCCGGCGACACCGTGCTGATCGATGTGGATCACGGCGAACTGACGTTTGAGTCGCTCAAGGCGGCAACTTCGGGCACGTAAAATCTGCACCACAACCAGGCATCGAAACGGGGCTGAGTTCTGTACTCAGCCCCGCTGGTTTGCTAGGTTAGCTGCGTGATCGCAGATGCTGGTGCCAGTTTTAGCTGCGCGGCGCTTCTTCGATCTCGACACGATCGATGACTACGTCTTTGGTCGGCGTCGAGCGCTCGGGGCCAGTCGTCGGGGTGCCGGCCAGCGCATCCAGCACATCCAGGCCATCGGTCAGAATGCCAAAGATGGTGTAGCTTTTGGGCAGCGGGTAATCCTGGTGGATGATAAAGAACTGCGAGCCGTTGGTGTTCGGGCCGGCGTTCGCCATCGCCAGGGTGCCGCGCAGGTAGTTGAGATGCGCGGGAATCTTCTCGTCGGCGAAGCGGTAGCCGGGACCGCCACGTCCGCTACCGGTCGGATCGCCGCCCTGGATCATGAAGTTTTTGATGATCCGGTGGAACTTCACGCCGTTATAAAAGCCTTGCCGCGCCAGAAACACAAAGTTGTTGACAGTGACCGGCGCTTCCTGGACATACAGCTTGGCGCGCATCGTGCCGTTGGCGGTATGAAAGACTGCGTAGTAATCGTTCTTCGGATCGATCGCCATCTCTGGCTGCTTGTTCCACTGCTGAGCACTTGCCATATATGCCTCCTTCTCATTGGATTCGGCCCTATGCCGGATCACTTATTCCATTTCGCGCTGGAGATCCTGGGTTGATTTGGTGCCGCGGATCACGCTCTTAAAGCTGTTGCTGGCCGAAAAGCCCGGCGTGCGCGTGGCGGCGATGGTCATTGGCTCTTTGGTCTGGGGATTTACACCCTGGCGCTCACGCCGATCGCGGACCTCAAAGGTGCCGAAGCCGGTCAGCACCACGCGCTCACCTTGCTCAAGCTGCTCCGCGATAATTGTCAGCGCGGTATCAACGATTTGCTTCGCTTGTTTTTTGGGAACGCCTGCGCGCTCTGCAACTTCAGCGATAAATTGGGTCTTCTGCATGCTGCTACTCCTTGCTCTTGCTTCGCACACGCCATCCAAGCCATAGGGTCATTATAAGCACGCGTCCCGGTGTGTCAAGGGTAAATAGGGCATTACAAACGCGCAAATCGCAAATTCGTAGGTGTGGGCGCAGCCAGGCTGCACGTTGACAAGGCGCGCGCAGGTTGCTATAATCGTTGTGGATTTGCGGGAATGGCGCAATGGTAGCGCATCTGCTTCCCAAGCAGAGGGTTGCGGGTTCGAGTCCCGTTTCCCGCTCCACAAACTCAATTTTGGGATGAAGCACGACGCTTCATCCCATTTTTGTTGGCTGATTCCCCAGGCCTCGCCATATTCCACTCGATCGCTTGATCTATGCTCCTCATATGACGTAACACAGGCCAAAGCATTCATCTGGCGACGTGGTACGTGAGCTAGCGAGCTTTGTCGATCCTTGCGTGTATTCGGTACGATAGGCGGTATGCCAGGATGTCCTATGACCATTGATCAGCCAACCGCCGTCCCTGTATCGTCGCAGGCTTTGCAGACCATTGCTGCTCGGCTCGGTGTTCCGCAGGCGGTCTGCGAACGACTGCCTTCCAGTGGTAGGAGCAATGCGATCTATGCGATCGGTGCAGCGTATCTTCTACGCGTCCCGCACTTGCACCTGACACAGCCGCCAACAGTTCACCGCGAAGTTGTTGCCGTGGCTGCTGCACAACTGGCCGGTGTACGCACGCCCTCCATCGTCCTTTTTGACGACTCCTGTGAGGTAGTACCAGTTCCCTACGCGGTCTATGAGCGGATTGCTGGTATGCCGCTGAGTGCGCTGGCACCGCAAACAACCCCACCCGGTACAACGTGGTATGCCGTGGGGCAGGATCTCGCCCGCTTGCATCGGCATGTGACTGCGGACACCGATGCAGGTCACTACGCACCCTCCACCGATCCGCCCGATCCACGCCCTTGGCTGAACGATCTGACCAATGCACAGCTCGTTCCCGCACGCGATGTGGCGTGGCTTGAATGCTGGGTGACGCGGCTCGCACCGTGGATGCTATCGTCTCATACGAAAGTTTTCTGTCATGGCGATGTGAATGCCAGCAATATTCTGGTAGCTCACGATACCCTGGCGTATCAGGCGCTCATCGATTGGGGCGGCGTGGTGTGGCATGATCCTGCGTGGGATTTTGCGCCAGTGCCGTTGACGGTAGTCCCAGCCATGTTAGCGGGCTATCGATCACTCGCCGTATTCCCTGATGATGCCACCATGGAAGCGCGCGTTCTCGCGTATCATCTGGCCTTTGCGGTCTGGGGCTTGCGATTTCAGCCACAGCCTGGGTCACAGTCGGCACGCGAGCGAGTCGCGCGGCTCCGCGCACAGCTTGCACGGTTTATCGAACATCCAAGTGCGACATGGATTGCGCACCTTTCCTGATTCACCGGCCAGGAAGATTTGGGGAGCTAAGGCAAAGGCACAAGTAAGCGGCATGGTACTTGCCTGGACAACCGAATAGTTGGTGATCGGCGGGCTTGAGCTTGGCAGCGTGAAAGCTCCTCGCTCAGGTATCCTGAGGAGGAGTCGAACATGGCGAAGCTGGATCTGCGGGTACGGCTGCTGGGATGGGCGCTGCGACGAGCCTCGATCGCGAAGATGAGCGGTGAGCAGATTGCGCGGGCGCAGCGCCGTACGGTCGGCCACAATCCGATCATCGCTCTGCTGCTTGGCGGCGTGGCACCAGGTGTCACTTTGTCTAAGTGTCTATCCGTAAATTGATCGGAGGTGGACAAAACGACGGAGGTCTCTGACAATTGAGGTGCTACCACTCAACTACAGAAAGGCTCCGTCGTGGCTGCGCATGCTACCACAAAACCGCCAACGGTCGACTATTTTCGGGTGCCGC
>JAFAYS010000922.1 GCA_019240175.1 Chloroflexota bacterium
TTCAAGTAGGCCGGATACAGGCCCGCGTCGGCAAAGGTCAGGATCATGCCCAGCAGGCTGCTGACGATCATGCCGGCGAACAGATAGACCATCGCGCCCAAGGGATGCAGCCGCGATCGCTCGGCGCTGGTGAAGATCGGCCACCAGAAGATCACAGCGCTGACCAGAAAAAACAGATGCTCAAGAATATGCACCCACTCGTTGCGCAGCGCCAGATTGTAGAGCGCCGGCAGATGCCACAGCCACATCGCGCCCAGCCCGATCGCCCAGGCCAGCAGCGGTGTACCCAGCACGCGCTCGATCGATGACACGCCGGGAATGCGCAGCAGCGTCTCGATCGCGGCGCTTGGCAGGCCCAGCAGCAGCAGCGGCGGCACGATCAGCAGCAGCAGCAGATGTTGCAACATGTGCGCGCTGAACAAGTAGCGATCGCCCAGCTCGTGCAGCGGTGACAGCAGCGCGATCAGCAGCACGATCAGGCCCAGCCCAAAGCTCAGCGCCCGCAGCGTCGGGCGTCCACGCAGCAGCGCCACGTACCCGCCGATCAGCGCCGCGCAGCCCAGCAGCACCGAAGGATGCCAGTGCCACAGCGAAAGCAACAGTTCAAGCCTGCTCATAGGCGCGGCCATAGATAGACTAGCGTGAAGATCACAAGCCACACGACGTCGACGAAATGCCAGTACAGCTCAACCATCGTCAGCCCAATCGCGCGATGCGGCGTGAGCAGGCCACCCAGCGCCAGCCCCAGCGCGATCACCAGCATCAGCAGGCCGCCAAACACATGCAGGCCGTGCACGCCAGTCAGTGTAAAAAAGGCCGTGCCAAACAGACTGCTGCTGATCGTGATGTTTTCAGCGATCAGCTGCGTATATTCCCAGAGCTGCCCGCCGAGAAAGATCGCGCCGAGCGCCACGGTTGCCAGCAGCCACACGCGCTGGCCGCCGCGCTGGCCGTGTTCGGTGCTTTTTTGCGCCCGCCACAAGGTGAAGCTGCTCGCCAGCAGCGCGATCGTGAACAGGCCGCTCAGCAGCGGATCGAGCGCGAGCGGTGAGTTGCGCTCGCCGGTGTAGGATGGGTAGTAGTACAGGTAGCTCATGATCAGCACGCCGAAGAACGCCGCCTCCGAGAGGAGGAACAGAAACATGCTGAGCTTGTTTTTGTCGGTCATGTCTGTCTCCTGCGCTCAATGCTCGCGCTTCCAGTCGGGATCTTCGGGATGCGCCAGGTCCCACAGCGGGCGGCGGCTGCGCACCGGCGGCAATTCTTCGAAGTTATGTGGCGGCGGCGGCGAGGTCGTGGCCCATTCCAGCGTCCAGGCCTGCCAGGGATTATCGCCGGCTGGCTGGCCGCGCCGTGCGCTCCACACGAGATTGACGACAAAGACCAGCACTGCCAGCGCCGAGATCAGGCCGCCCAGCGTCGAGATCAGATTGAGCGTGCCCCAACCCGGCAGATCGGGATAGGTGTAGACGCGGCGCGGCATGCCCATCAGCCCCAGGAAATGCTGCACAAAAAAGGTCAGATTCAGCCCGGCGAAGTTGAGCCAGAAATGCCACTTGCCCAGGCGCTCCGAGAGCATCCGCCCGACGACTTTGGGATACCAGTAGTAGACGCCGGCGTAGACCGCGAAGAAGGTTCCGCCGACCAGCACATAGTGAAAATGCGCCACGACGTAGTAGGTGTCGGTGGTCTGCCAGTCGGTGGGCACCAGCGCGAAGGTCACGCCCGTAATCCCGCCGATCGTAAAGATCACCAGAAAGCTGGCCGCAAACAGCATCGCGGTGGTGAAGCGTAGCTTGCCGCCCCACATGGTGGCGATCCAGCTAAAGATCTTGATGCCGGTCGGAATCGAGATCAGCATCGTTGCGGCGGATTGGAAGGCGTGCCAGCCGATGCCAAGATCGACGGCGAACATGTGATGCGCCCAGACCGTGAAGCTCAAAAAGCCGATCACGATCGTCGAGCCGGCCACAAATTCGTAGCCGAAGATTGGCTTGCGCGAAAAAACCGGGATGATCTCCGAGATCATGCCGAAGGCCGGCAGGATCAGGATGTAGACCTCGGGGTGGCCAAACGACCAGAAGACGTGCTGCCAGAGCACCGGCGATCCCGGCGGCGTGAACCAGCTGCCGCCAAACAGCCGATCGACTTCAAGCATCACCAGGCCGGCGTTGAGAATTTGCAGCGCGAAGATGATCAGAAAGCCGTTAATGAATGTCATCCAGGTAAACAGCGGCAGGCGGCGCATGGTCAATCCCGGCGCGCGCATGGTCCACACGGTGACGATAACGTTGATCGCGCCGCTGACCGAGCCGATGCCCGTGACGAACAGGCCCAGCGACCAGTAGTCGGGGCCGCGATGCGAGGTGTAGGGCTGCTCCGCCAGTGGCGCGTAGCTGAACCAGCCCTGATCGGGCGCCTGGCCGATGAAGAAGCTAAAGTACATCAGCAGGCCGCCAAAGATGAAGAGCCACAGGCCCAGCGCGTTCAGCCGAGGAAAGGCCATATCGTGCGCGCCGATCTGAAGCGGCACCAGGTAGTTGCCGAAGCCGATCAGGATCGGCATGCCGACCAGAAAAACCATCGTGACGCCGTGCATAGTGAAGAGCTGGTTGTAGAACTCCGGCGAGATGAGCTTGGCGTTGGGCTGGGCCAGCTGTGCGCGGATCAGCATCGCCTCCAAGCCGCCGATCACGAAGAAGACCAGCGCGCCGACGATATACATGATGCCAATCTGCTTATGATCGACCGAGGCGATCCAACGCAGCAGGCCGCTCGGCTGGCTCAGCCCCGGCAGGGCGTCGGCGGCATCCGGGGCCAGTGAGATCTCGCTCATTTCAAGCTCCCCAGGTAGGCGACAAGCGCGCGCAGATCCGCTTCCGATAGCTGGTAGCCCGGCATCTGCACGCCGGACTTGATGTCGTGCGGGTTGGCGATCCAGCGGCTCAGGTTTGCGGGCGTGTTCTCGATGATGCCGGCGCCCAGCGTTGCGCGCCCGCCGACGTGGGACAGATCCGGCCCGGCCTGCGCGTTCGAGATGCCGGTGATCGCGTGGCAGTTGACGCAGGTGAGATTCTGGAAAACTTCCGCGCCGCGCGCTGCCTCTGCGTCGGCTGGCGTGGCAGCTGTCTGCTGCTGCTGAATCCAGGCGTCGTACTCGGCCTGTGGCTGCGCGACCACTCGCAGTCGCATCCAGGCGTGCTGCAGGCCGCAGTACTCGGAGCACGCGCCCAGGTAGACGCCCGGACGATCGGCGGCGAGCCACACGGTGTTGTTGGGATGGCCGGGGATCATGTCGCGCTTGGGGCCGAGGTCGGGCACCCAGAAGTTGTGGATCACATCGGCGGCCTGTAGCTGAAACAGCACCTGCCGGCCCACGGGAATATGGATCTCGTTGGCGGTGACAAAGCCGGCCTTGGGATACTCCACCCGCCACCACCAGCTGTAGCCCGTGACGATAATATCCGGCGGTCGATCGGCAGGCGGGGCGGTGTCGCGCATCACGTCGAGCTGCCAGCCAAACAGCCCCGCGACAATCAGCGCCGGCGCGATCGTCCAGGCGATCTCTAGCCGCCGGTTGCCCGGATACTGGCGTGGCTCGGCAGTGTCGCCGCGACTGCGGTAGCGCCACAGGACGTAGAGCACCAGGCCGGTAACCAGCATAAAGATCGCGGTGCCGAGCAGCATGCTCCCGTTGAACAGGTTAGCGATCGACTGTGCCTGGGGCGAATTCGGGTCGAGCATCGAATCCTCCAGTCGGCGGCGTAAAGGGTTCTATCCGCAATACTTTTGGTGGTAAGGCTTCGACGTGCTACAGGCTGGGCAGTGATCTTGTATGAGCTACTTTCGATTATTCACAGCAGCGGAGCATTTTCTATACAATCAGCGGTGCTCAACGCCAGCATAATGTGTGCCTATGGTTGGTGAGGTGTAGGTGTGAAATATGGTTATATCCTAGCAAGCGGCGTCAAGTCCGCGAAATGTGCGCGAAACGGCCACTTCTACAGTGATTCATCGAGCGGTACAATAGAATCACGTTTAAGTGAGACTGAGTATGGCAACCGAAACGATCATGATTCGTGTGTCGCCTGAAGCCGAGCAGGAGCATAGATCTTTAGAAGATATCATGCGTGATA
>JAFAYS010000383.1 GCA_019240175.1 Chloroflexota bacterium
ATGGCGGCCAGCAGCGTCTGGAAATGCTCGGCCATGCGCGCGATCGTCGGCGGGTCGAAGAGCTCAGTGCGATATTCGAGCGCCGCGTACAGGCCGCTGGGCGTGTCACTCACCGACAGCGTGAGATCAAACTTGGCAGTCTGCTGCTCAACGCCAAACGCCTCCAGCGTGAGATCCGGCAGGTCAATCGTGGTGCGCGGGGTGTTTTGCAGGGCAAACATGACCTGGAACAACGGCGAGCGGCTGAGGTCGCGCGCGGGCTGGACGGCCTCGACTAGCATCTCAAACGGCAGGTCTTGATGCGCATACGCGCCCAGCGCGGTCGTGCGCACGCGGCTCACGAGGTCGGCGAAGGATGGCGCGTCGCGCAGGTCCGTGCGCAGGACCAGCGTGTTGACGAAGAAGCCAACCACGCCTTCGAGCTCGGGGCGCACGCGTCCGGCGATCGGCGTGCCGACCGCGATGTCGGTCTGACCGCTGTAGCGCATCAGCAGCGTCTGCCACGCCGCCAGCAGCGTCATGAAGAGCGTTGCACCGAGCTGCTGGCTCAGCTGTACCAGCGCGGTGCTCACGTCCGGCGCGATCGGGAAGCCCACCGCAGCCCCGCGCTCGGAGGTGACGGGTGGACGCGGGCGATCGGTGGAGAGCTCGAGCGGCTGGATACCCGCGAGCTGCGTGCGCCAGTAGCTGAGCTGCTGCTCCAAGACCGCACCCTGTAACCACTGGCGCTGCCAGACGCTGTAGTCGGCGTACTGAATCGGCAAGGTGGGCAGCATGACCGGTTGGTCAAGCACGAAGCCGCGATACAGGGTGGTGAGTTCGCGCAGCAGCACGCTCTGCGACCAGCCATCCGAGACGATGTGATGCAGCGTGAGCACGAGTACATGGGCCTCAGGTGCGAGGCGCAGCAGGGTTGCGCGCAGCAGCGGGCCGTGGGCGAGATCGAAGGGTGGCTGGACCTGGTCTCGCACGAGCTGGACGAGCGCAGCGTGGTCGCTGGGGTCGGGGACGTCGAGGATGGGCAGCGGCACCGGTGCAGCTGGCAGCACGTGTTGGATCGGCTGGCCATCGTGCTGGGCGAAGACGGTGCGCAAGGACTCATGGCGGGCGACGAGCGCACTCAGGCTGTGATGGAGCGCGGCGACGTCGAGCGCGCCCGTGAGGCGGACGACGGTTGGCAGATGATAGGCGGCGCTGCCGGGCTGCAGCTGATCCAGGAACCACAACCGCTGCTGCGCAAACGACAGCGGCAGCGGCGTCTCGTCGCGCGACACGGGCAGCAGCGGCAGGCTCTGATCGGTGTGCTGGGCGGCGAGCTGGGCGGCGAAAGCGGCAATCGTGGGCGCTTCAAAGAGCAGCCGCAGCGGCAGATCCAGGCTCAGCACCTGGCGCAGACGCGTGATCGCCTGGGTGGCCAGCAGCGAGTGTCCGCCAAGCGTGAAGAAGTTGTCGGTGATGCCGACGCGCTCCCGTCCGAGGACAGCAGCCCATACGCTGGCGATCAGCTCCTCGGTCGGCGTGCGCGGCGCGACAAATTCCTGTCCAGACTCCGCGAAGGCATCAGGCGCGGGCAAGGCACGGCGATCGAGCTTGCCGCTCGGTGTCAGCGGCAGCGCGTCCAGCACCATGATCGCGGCGGGCACCATGTGCTCGGGCAGCCGCGCGCCGAGATGCTGGCGCAACTCGGCAGAACCTAGAACCGGGTGCCCTCCAGGCAACCTAGAACCTAGAGCTTCTCCGGCTCCGGCTTGGCTCTCGTTTTGTTCTTTGTTCTTTTGTTCTCCGACTACGTATGCTACCAGCCGCTTCTCGCTTTTGCTATCGCTATGCACGGCGACGACGGCCTCACGCACGCCAGGATGCTGGCGCAGCGCAGCTTCGATCTCGCCCAACTCGACGCGGAAGCCGCGCAGCTTGATCTGGTGGTCGATCCGGCCCAGAAACTCGATCGTGCCGTCGACCAGGTAGCGCACGAGGTCGCCGGTGCGATACAGGCGCGATCCTGGAGCGCCAAACGGATTCGGGACGAAGCGCTCAGCGGTCAGGGCCGGACGATCCTGGTAGCCCCGTCCCACGCCCATGCCGCCGATGTACAGCTCGCCCGCCACGCCGATTGGCACTGGCTGTAGCTGTCGATCCAGGATATGCACCTGCACATTCGGCAGCGGACGACCAATCGGCGCGGGCTGCGGATCGTCAACGCGTGGGCAGATCCAGTAGGTCGCGTCGATCGTCGCCTCGGTAGGACCGTAGGCATTGCAGAAGAGCGCCGACGACTGCGCAAAGAAGCGGCGCTGTAGCTCCGCCGAGATTGGCTCGCCGCCGCTGACAACATAGCGCAGCTTGGTCTGGGCAAAGCCCGGCTCGTCCAGCAGCACCGCGTGCAGTGTCGGGCTCGCGCCGTAGACTGTTACCTGCTGCTCATGCATCAGCCGGACCAGCGCGCTGCTATCGGCGTGCTCACCGGCGCTGAGTAGAATCAGCCGCGCGCCGGCCATCAAGGGCCAGAAGATATTCCAGACCGACGGATCGAAGCTGACCGAGTAGCTTTGCAACATGGCGTCGGTCGCATCCAGCGGCCAGGAGTTTTGCCGCCAGCATAGATTGTTGACGACGCCTTGATGCACCAGCATTGCGCCTTTGGGCTGGCCGGTTGAGCCCGAGGTGTAGATGAGGTAGGCCAGATTCTGGCTGGTCACATCCGAGACCGGATTATCGATGGAGTGCCGTGCGATCTCTGACCAGTCACGATCCAGGCAGATGATCTGCGGGATCGTGCTCGGCAGCCGCTCGCTGAGATGCTGCTGGGTCAGCACGAGCTGAAGCCGGCTATCTTGCGCCATAAAGGCCAGGCGCTCCTGGGGATAGGCCGGATCGAGCGGTATGTACGCGCCGCCGGATTTCAAGATGCCCAGCAGCCCAGCGATCATCTCGATCGACGGCTCGGCGCATATGCCGACGCGCACCTCTGGTCGCACGCCGCGCGCTTGCAGCTCATGCGCGATCTGATTGGCGCGGCGGTTAAGCTCAGCGTAGCTAAACTGCTGCTGTTGGTGGACAACCGCAATTGCCTCAGGTGTGCGGGTGGCCTGATCCTCGAACAACTGGTGCAGGCAGCGATCCTGCGGAAAATCCGCCGTGGTCATGTTCCAGGCGTGGAGCTGCTGGTGCTCGGCGTCGGTCAGCAGCGGCAGTGTAGCGATCGATTGCTGCGGGTCGGCGACGATGGCGGCCAGCAGCGTTTGGAAATGCTCCGCCATGCGCACGATCGTCGTCTGGTCGAAGAGGTCGGCGCTGTATTCAAGCGTTGCGATCAGGCCGTCCGGTGTCTCGCCGAGCGCTAAGGTGAGATCGAACTTGGTCGTCGTGGTCTCGACGCCGAGTGGCTCCAGGCGCAGCTCGGGCAGATCGATCGTGGTGCGTGGCGTATTTTGCAGCACAAACATGACCTGGAAGAGCGGCGAGCGGCTGAGGTCGCGCGCAGGTTGTACCGCCTCGACGATCTGCTCAAACGGCAGGTCTTGGTGCGCGTAGGCTTCCAGCGCCGTCGTGCGCACGCGGCTCACGAGCTCCGCGAAGGACGGCTGGCCGGCCAACTCAGTGCGCAGGACCAGCGTGTTGACGAAGAAGCCGACCACGCCTTCGAGTTCGGGGCGCACGCGTCCGGCGATCGGTGTGCCGACGGCGATGTCGGTCTGGCCGCTGTAGCGCATCAGCAGCGTCTGCCACGCCGCCAGCAGCGTCATAAACAGCGTGCTGCTGAGCTGATGACTCAGTTGATTGAGTGCAGTACGCAGCGTGTCTGGCAGATGAAACATGAAGTGCCCGCCGCGCTCAGAGGTGACGGGTGGACGCGGACGATCGGTGGGCAGATCGAGCGGCTGAATGCCGGCGAGCTGCTGTCGCCAGTAGCCGAGCTGTTGCTCCAAGACCGCGCCAGAGAGCCACTGGCGCTGCCAGACGCTGTAGTCGGCATACTGGATCGGCAAGGTGGGCAGCATGGCCGGTTCGTCCAGGACGAGGCCGCGATACAGCGTGGTGAGCTCGCGCAGCAGCACGCTCTGCGACCAGCCATCCGAGACGATGTGATGCAGGGTGAGCACCAGCACATGGGCATCAGGTGCCAAGCGCAGCAGGCTGGCGCGCAGCAGCGGTCCCTGGGCGAGATCGAAGGGCGGCTGAACTTGGGCGCGCACGAACTCAATGAGCGTGGCCCGGTCGCTGGGGTCGGGCACGTCGAGCACCGGCAACGGCACCGGCGTGGGCGGGAGAATGCGCTGGATGGGCTGATCGGCATGCTGGACGAAGACGGTGCGCAAGGATTCATGGCGGGCGACGAGCGCACTCAGGCTGTGATGGAGCGCGGCGACGTCGAGCGCGCCCGTGAGGCGAACGACAGTCGGCAGATGATAGGCGGCGCTGCCGGGCTGCAGCTGATCCAGGAACCACAACCGCTGCTGCGCAAACGACAGCGGCAGCGGCGTCTCGTCGCGCGGAACTGCTCCGATCGACTGGATGCTTCCGGCTTGCTGCGTGGCGAGCTGCGCGGCGAAAGCGGCGATGGTGGGCGCTTCAAAGAGCAGCCGCAGCGGCAGATCCAGGCTCAGCACCTGGCGCAGACGACTCATGACCTGGGTAGCCAGTAGTGAGTGACCGCCGATGCTGAAGAAGTTCTCGTGAACGCTGATGCGCGCGCGTCCCAGGACGGCGGCCCACACATTGGCGATCAGCTCCTCGGTCGGCGTGCGCGGCGCGACGAAGGCGCGGGTGGCTTCTTCAACTGTGTCGGGTGCAGGCACGGCGCGGCGATCGAGCTTGCCGCTCGGCGTCAGCGGTAGTTTGTCCAGCACGACAAACGCCGTCGGGATCATGTACTCGGGCAGTTGGGAGCGGAGATGTTGGCGCACGTCGGCAACCAGTTGTTCCCTAGGTTCTTGGTTCTGAGTTTTCGGTTCTACGTACGCCACGAGCCGCTTGTCGGCGGTCTCGGCCTCATG
>JAFAYS010000439.1 GCA_019240175.1 Chloroflexota bacterium
AAGACCTGTACCATATCGATCCGCGCTCACGCTCGCTGACCACGCTGCCCGGCTCGCTGGGTGAGGCGCTGGAGAAGCTTCAAAGCGACGAGGTGATCCAGCAGGCGCTCGGCCCGCACATCTTCGAGCGCTTCGTCGAGGCCAAGCAGCAGGAGTGGGACGAATACCGGCTGTATGTTTCGCAGTGGGAGCTGGATCGCTACCTGCCGATCTACTAATCCATAGCTCACACTAAACGATCAAGCGCCTGTGGCCATCCCACGGGCGCTTGTGATTCATGCTGGAAGCTTTGGTCGCATGGCGTCGAACGTCGATATGCATACAGCTGGCATATTCCATGCTAGTTTCAGTATGTATCGACCAACAATAACAGATTAAATCAGGAACAAGCTATGCCGAACAACACGCAGAATAACGATAAGCAGAATAAGATGGGCCAGTTCATGGGTTTGGGGATTGGCATCGGGGTTGCGCTGGGTACAAGTCTGGGACTACTCTTCGACAACCTGGCGCTGGGCATCGGCGTTGGGGTCGCGATTGGCACGGCGCTGGGTGCTGCTGCGGGCGCGGCGCAGAGCAACCAAAAGTAACGCGTAGCTTAGCGCCAGTCGGCCAGGTGTGAGTACGAGTGTGAGGTGTCAATCGGTGTGGTTTTGCCGCTCTTGAGGTCGTAGCGCGCGAGTGAGAGCGTGTCCACGTCGTCGTGTGCTTGGTGGAAGAGCAGCTGCTTGCCGTCCGCTGACCAGCGTGGATGTCCCGCCGGCAGCTTGCCGGTATCCAGGATCTCCATCTCTTTGGATTCGGTATCAAGCATCGCCAGCCGCTCAAGGTCGTTGAGCTTGTGACCAAAAGCCAGGTACCTGCCATCCGGCGACCAATCCGGCCAGAAGTCGCCGTCGGACTGCGGGCGGCACTGAACGTCGCCGAGATTCGTCAGCTGCTCGATGTCGGCAGTATCGACGTTGACGACGTAGATCTGCATACAGTTGGTGCCCTTGCTGCGCGCATGAAACGCGATCTGCGAGCCATCCGGAGACCAGGTCGGGCCGCCTTCCCAGGAGGTCGTCGCAACGATCAGCCGCAGTTCGCCGGTCTTGACATCCGCGATCGCCAGATCGTTCTGGCGCATCTCGTTGCCCGGCGTGGCGGTCTCGAAGACGATTTGCTTGCCGTCCGGCGACCATTCAGGCGCGCGGCCAAACTGTCCGTTCGGCAGCAGCGGGCGTAAATTGCTGCCGTCGCTGTCGATCAGCCAGATCTGCTGATCGCCGTTGCTGGTCACGCGCGTAAACGCCACGGTTGAGCCATCAGGCGAGATCGCTGGGAGTGCGGCGCTAATGCCCGAAGCAAACGTCGTCAGCGCTCTGACCTCGTTGCCGACCTTGAGATATAAATTCTCGCTCTGGTTACTCCATGGCACCGAGAAGACGATCATCGACGCAGGCTTGTTGTTCAGCGGCTCCGCGACTGCGCTCGGCGCGAAGATGTCGCGCGCAATACCGGCGATTCGGGATTGCAGCAGATACGCGCCGCCGCCAAGCGATCCCAGCAGAATCACCAGCAGCAGAATCAGCACGATGCCACGACCTGCACCGCCGCCGTTAGGCTTGCTGGGCAGCTGGCGCGGGCTGGGCGACCACAGCTGTCGGCTAGTGATCGGGCCGGTGTGCTGCGATGTGCTTGCTTGCGACACAATTCGTGGCGTGGGAACGGTCGTAGCCGTCATGGACGGCATCGGTCGGGCGAGCGCCGCTTCAAGCGCGCTACAAAACTCATCGGCGGTTGCTACGCGCTGATCGATCTCGTAGGCTGTAGCCCGCGCGATTAGCGAGTCAAGCGCCGGCGCGATCGTTGGGTTGAGCGAGCGAGCGGGCGGCAACGCAAACGGCGAAGAAGCTGGATTATGTCCAGTCAACATCTGGTGCAGCAGCACGCCGAGGCTAAAAATATCCGAGCGCGGCTCAGTCTGGCCGCCGTACTGCTCAGGCGGCGCATAGCCGGGCGTACCAAACTGCGCAGTGTCCGCGATTTTGCCGGGCGAGAAGAGCCGCGCGATGCCGAAGTCGATCAGCTTGAGCTGGCCCTCGGGCGTGACCATCACATTGCCGGGCTTAAGATCGCGGAAAACCACCGGTGGATGTTGATTATGCAGATAGGTGAGCACCGAGCAGAGCTGCCGCGCATAGTTGAGCGCTTCTGCCTGGGGCAGCGGCCCAGCCATACGCCGCATCAGATCGCGGAGTGTCTCGCCGGGAACATACTCCATCACGAGATACCACTCGTTATTTTGGTTGAAGTAGTCCCAGATCGCGGTCAGGCCGGGATGGCGCAGGCGAGCCAGGGTGAGCGCCTCGCTTTGAAAGAGTCGCGCCGCTTCTGCCGCTTCGTTGTCGGGGAGGCGTAGTGTGGAGCAAACTTTGATGGCGACCGGTCGGTGCAGGCGCTCATCGGTAGCCAGGTACACGGCACCAAAGCCACCGCTGCCAAGCAGCCGGCCCATTTGATAACGTCCCGCAAGAAGCGTATCAGTTTGTGCCATCATCCTATCATCCTCGTCGCGGCTTTATTGTACATGACAGAAGTGTATTTTGCTGTGCGCCAAATGATGTATCTTTACTTAAACGATCAAACTGTGAAAAAGGTTCCACGTCGATTACGACTTTCTGACAATGTTCTCTATTTTGCTTGCACCTAGCATGATGATCACGCAACATCTGGCTGTATAGCTCGTACAATCAAACACAATCGCCGGAATCGCATCTATCATCAAGAGCATAGATGTCGGCTACTAATTAATAATAAATGCCGATTTCAATCAAACATATCTGGTTAAGGCCTGATAGCTGGCTCTCAAAGCACAAACCGGTATGCTATGATAATGTCGTCGGGCAACAAGCAAGGGTGGTCAGGAGGAGCACGTGGTCGATCAACTGCCGACCGGAACCGTCGTCGTGGGACAACAAGGGCAGTATGAGGTGCTTGCCGTCATCGGGCGTGGCGGCATGGGTGTGGTGTATCGTGTGCGGCGGCAGCAAGACGGTGCGATCTGGGCGCTGAAAGAGCAGCGTCCGGCTGAGCCGCTGAAGACTGAGGAGATCGCCGAGAGTAAGCAGCTTTTTGCGCAGGAAGCGCGGACGGTGCTATCGCTGAAGCATCCGAATATTGTTAGCGGCCTTGAGCTGTTCGAGTGGCAGGGCCGGCAATATTTTGTGATGGAGTTCGTCACCGGCGAGACGCTGGAAAAACGCCTGCGCGAGGCTAATGCTCCTGCCTTTGAGCAGGACGCACTGCGCTGGACGATCCAGATGGCGCGCGTGTTTACCTACCTGCACGGCCAGAAGCCGCCGATCATCTACCGTGATCTCAAGCCGGCCAACGTGATCCTTTCGCCCGAGGGCACGATCAAATTTATCGATTTTGGCGTGGCCCGCACCCACAAGCAGGGCAAGGCCAAAGATACCGTCGCGATCGGCACCTTTGGCTACGCGCCGCCCGAGCAGTACGGCAAAGGCCAGACCGACGCGCGCTCAGACATCTATACCCTTGGCGCGACGCTTTACCATCTCCTGACCAATCTGCCGCCGCGTCCGCTCTACACGCCGAAGCCGGGCGAGATCCAGGCAATCAATCCGCCGGTTCAGGGTCGCACCGAGCAGATTGTGATTCGGGCGATGCAGCAGGATCGTGAGCAGCGTTTTCCCTCGGCTGTCGAGATGGAGCGCGCGATGCAGGCCTGTTTGTCGCAGCCGCTGCCGGAGCTTCAAACAGTTGTGCCGCAGCCAGCCGTCGATCAGGACGCGACCCAGCGCACTTCCGCGCCGGTCGTGCCGCCGCGATCACGGGTTCAGCCCGCGCCGGCAGTCGGCCCGACCGTGCGCCAGGGGAATCCGCAGCCGAGCACGAACAACGGCCAGCAGATCTTTTGCATCAACTGTGGTCGCGGCAACAAGGCGACTGCGCGCTTCTGCGCGGCCTGTGGTACGCCGCTCCAGCCTGCGCCGGTCGTCGCTACGCCGCAGGTTGCCGCTCCCGCCCAGTCGGTGCGTACGCTTCAGCCGGCGCCCAAGCCTGCGCCGACCTTGCCGCCGGCTCTGTTTCGGGTGACAACGCCGCGCGGCAGCTGGGAATTTCCGCTGCTAACGCTGCCGTGTCGCATCGGGCGGCGCGACCCATCGCAGAATCACTACCCCGAGCTAGATCTGGCCGACTACGATCGCGGCCATGCTTCGCGCCGTCATGCGGTGATCGAGCGACGCGGCGATCAGTATGTGCTGACCGATGTGGGCAGCGTCAACGGCACGATCCTGAACGGCGTTACGCTGCCGGCGCATCGTCCGCAGCCGCTCCGCGAAGACGATCGCATCAAGATTGGCGATGTCGAGCTGCGCTTCGAGTGGGCCTGATTGTTTTAGACCGCGCGCTCGCCGATGTCGGACAGAATTGTCTCGACAATATCCAGGGCGGCGCGTGGTCGCGCGACACGGTGAGCGCTCTCGCTCATGGCTTGCAGGCGATGCGGATCGGCCAGTAACTGCATGATCGAGAAGGCAACGTGCTGCGGCAGCCGAATGCTGATCGCTGCGCCCACGCCCGCCAGATAGTCGGCGTTGCTTTCTTCCTGGCCGGGGATCGGATCGATGATGATCATAGGCCGTCCGCGCGCCAGCACCTCGGAGACAGTCAGGCCGCCAGCTTTGGTCACCACAATGTCAGAGGCGACGACCAGATCGTCGACATAGTTGATAAAGCCCAGCTTATGCAGCTCGGTTTTGCTTGTGCCTTCCAGATCGCTGAGCTCGGCCAGCAGCGAGCGGCTACGACCCGCGACCACCACCAGCGTCCCATCCAGCCCTTGTTGCAGCAGCCCCTCGACGATCACGCGCACGCGGCCCGGCTCTAAGCCGCCGCCAAAGATCGTAATCAGCGGGCGATCGAGTGGATAGCCGCGCTCCTGGCGTACGGTGATCAGGTCTTTGGGCGTCGTAATGCCGGGATCGACCGGAATGCCGTTGATCTGGATCGCGCCTGGGCGTACGCCGCGCTCGATCAGTTGCTGCTGAGTCTCCTCGGTCGCCACGAAATAACGATCGACATCGCGGTAAGCCCAGAAGGCGTGCGCAGCGTAATCGGTGACCACGCAGTAGAGCGGCTGAGTCAGCCGTGAGCGACCTTTGCGCTGCGCCAGCACTTCGGCGGGCAAGAAATGCGTACACACGATCACGCGCGGCGAGTACTCGCGGATCAGCTTGCGCAGGCCCCAGGCCCAGATCGCATCCACGAGCGTGCGCAGCTCGGTGGCGAAGCGGAAAAAATCGCGATCGGTCTGCTCGTAGACGTAGCCCCACAGCGCGGGCAGCTTATCGGTCAGACGCAGATATGAGTGTGAGTAGGCTTCGCGAAACAGCGGATTGGTGTAATCAAGCACATCCTCGACGCGCACCTGGCCCGGCGAGCGGCGAGTAAAAGCGGTGGCGAGGGCATCGGCGGCCCGTTTATGTCCGGCTCCGACGGAAGCATGAAGGATCAAAACACGCGCCATATTTACTCCTCAGCGTTGCAATCTAGCTCATCGCTCAGTCTCAATCCTCCCAGGCTACGGCGCGGCTGGCTCGGCTGAGCAGTGCGACGGCCTCAGTGTACCATGCTTCAAGGGTTGCCCCGCCTCTGCTCCACTGCTATAATGCCGCCGTTTCACGGAGGAACCCTTGAATCGATTATTCCGCGCACTTATGTTCCTGGTGATCATCGGCGGCGTGATCGTCGGCGGTGCCAGCGAGCTACTGCGAAATGAACTTTCCCGCACCGTTGATGCGAATAGCGAAGAGGCCGTCGAGTTTACGATCGAGCCCGGCCAGGCCGTTGCCGAGGTTGCGACCAACCTCAAGGAGCAGGAGTTGATTCGCCAGCCGGTGCTTTTCCGGCTGCTGGCGTCGCAGCAGAATGCCGCCGAGCGCATCCAGGCCGGCACCTATCAGCTCAGCAAAAGCATGACGATGGGCCAGATCATCGCGGCGCTGCAGTCCGCACCCTCGACCGAAGAAAAGCAGTTCACGATCATTCCCGGCATGCGTATGGAGGAGATTGCCGAGGCTTTGGCGCGCGACGGCATTGTTTCGAGCGCCGAGGAGTTTTTGGCGCTGGCTAGCGATGCGACGCCCTTCAAAGAAACCCACTCGCGGCTAGAATCGATACCCGAGGGCCAGGGCCTCGAAGGCTATCTGTTCCCCGATACCTATCGCATCGAGGCCACGGCGACGATCAGCGAAGTGATCGAGAAGATGCTGACCGACGGCTTCGATCCGACGTTCGAGGAGTTCGAGACGCAGATCATCGCCGAGGGGCCGAACGGCGCGCCGACTGTGCATGAGATCGTCACGATGGCGTCGATTGTGCAGCGCGAGGCGGCCAACGACGACGAGATGGCGCATCTGGCTTTTATCTTCTGGAACCGGCTCAAGCCCGAGAATGCCGAAGAGGTGGCGGGCCGCCTGCAGGCCGATCCGACGCTGCAATATGCGCTGGGCAAAGCCGGCGACTGGTGGCCGAAGCTGGATCAGCTGCCGATCGAAGAGATCAACAATAATCCGAGCCCGTACAACACCCGCAACGTGCAGGGCCTGCCGCCGGGGCCGATCTCTAATCCAGGCGCGACGGCTCTGCGCTCAGCTGCGCGGCCCGGTGAGCTGCGGCCCGACAGCACGGACGGCAAGGACGATCTGTACTTCGTGGCCAAGTGCGGCGAGAAAGCGCATAACTTCGCGGCAAACCTGGCCGAGTTCCAAACGCTAGAGCAGGAATACCTGAACTGTCCCACTGAGTAACGGTTCGTGAGGGTGAAGAAGACAGCGGTAAAATAGTGCCGTTGTCTTCTTTGCTTTATCAGGCAGGTTTGCGATGATAGATTCCGTTGGTCTGATCGGCGATCCGGTTGATCATAGCTTGTCGCCAGCGATGCAAAACGCGGCGTTCAGGCATCACGGCTTGCCCGACTCGTATGTGCTCTGGCACACACCCGAGGCCGAGCTGGGGCAGCGAGTCGCGATACTACGCGCGGAAGGCATGCGCGGCGCGAACGTGACGATCCCGCACAAGACCGCCGTAGTGCCGCTGCTCGACGCGCTCGATCCGGTGGCGGAGGCGGTCGGCGCGGCCAATACGATCGTGCGTTTGCCCGATGGACGACTGCACGGCTCAAACACCGATGTGCAGGGCTTTCAGCGCGCGCTGAGCGCGGTAGGCTTTGATCCAACCGGTAAGCGGGTGGTGGTGCTGGGTGCCGGCGGTGCGGCACGAGCAGTAGTGTATGGCCTGCTTCATGCCGAAGCGCAATCGCTGGCGCTCGTCACGCGCTCGGTAGAGCCGGCTGAGGCGCTGCTCTCGGACTGCCTGGCGACGCTGGACAGCGATCCTTCGCTGCTGGCGCTGCCCTTCGATAATCCTGAGCTGCGGCAAGTGATCGTCGAAGCCGATCTGTTGATCAACGCTACGCCAGTTGGCCTGGATGGCACGGGCTCGCCGATTGCCGACGATCTGATCCATCCTCATCTGCTGGTCGTGGATCTGATTTACCATGCGACACCGTTTTTGCGCGCGGCTGCTCAGCGCGGCGCGGCGACGCAGGACGGTCTGGAGATGTTGGTGCAGCAGGGCGCGCTCTCGTTTGAGGCGTGGACGGGCTTAGCGGCTCCGGTAGACGCGATGCGCGCTGCGGCACAACAGGCGCTGAAGGAACGAACGTGATTGTTGTAATTGCTCTGGCTGGTCTGATCCTGGGCACGATGCTCAACCTGATTATTGCGCGGCAGCTGCGTGATCCTGAAGCAGCTGAATCTGCCGAAGCTCCTAAAGCCGCGCCGTCGTCCTCACCGCTGCGCTGGATTCCTGTCGTCGGCTCGATCGCGCAACGCTCCTGGGTTGGGCTAGCGGTCGAGGTGCTGGCTGCCGTGATGGCAGTCGTGCTGTGGCAGTATTACGGCTGGACGCCGCGCTTCTGGCTGCTGTCGGCGGCGACGCTGGTGCTGCTCGACACCGCCGCGATCGACTGGCAGGTGCGGCTGATCGATACGCTGATCATGGTGATCGCGACAGTTGTGTGTGTGGCGCTGGGCCAGTGGATCAGCGGTAACTGGATACTGTCGCTGCTGGGCGCGCTGGCAGCAGGATTTGTGTTTGTGCTCTTTTTTGTGATCGCCAAGCTTTTGTATCCCAGCCAGCAGGCACCGTTCGGCCTGGGCGACGTGTATCTCGGTATGTTTATCGGCGCGATGCTTGGAATCGGCCATGTCGGCGGCGCGCTGCTCTACGGCATGTTCCTGGCCGGCCTGGCCTCGATCGGGATTATTGTTGTGCTTGGCTACCAGCGCGCGCGGCACATCCCGATCTCATACGGCACGTTTCTCTGCCTTGGCGTGCTGGTGTATCTGGCGATCTGGCCGATTCCTCGCTAAGCTCCGCGCAGCAGCGGCTAGTCGGCTTAGTGCTTGCGCTGATCCCACTTTTCTAGACAGACCGGAAAATGTTCGGCCAGGATTGCGCGCACGGCGTTGCC
>JAFAYS010000670.1 GCA_019240175.1 Chloroflexota bacterium
GAACTTCTGCTACGGCAGAGAGCCGATCGCCACCGACACGATCTCCGATGATCCCAAGGGCATGGCGGCCTTCTCCTCGCGCGGCCCCACCGACGACGGTCGCATCAAGCCGGATCTGGTCACGCCCGGCACGAATATCGTCTCGAACAGGTCGCACGTGCCCGACGCCAGCCCGCAGTGGGGTGCCCACGAGACCAACACGCACTATGTGTACTCGGGCGGCACCTCGATGGCTACGCCGCTGACCGCTGGTGCGGGCGTGCTGGTCCGCCAGTGGCTGACCCAGAGCGGCCTGGCTAATCCCAGCGCCGCCGTCGTCAAATCCACGCTGCTCAACACCACCGCCGACATGGGCACCGGCCAGTACGGCCTGGGCACCACGCAGGAGATCCCGAACGTTCGTCCGAACGGCGTCAACGGCTGGGGCCGTACCGACCTGGGCTTTATGGCCGCGCCGCTGCCCTACAAACTGTGGGTGGACGATCATACCTCGGGTCTGACGACGGGCCAGGAAGTGCAGTACACGCACACCGACAGCCGCCCGCTTGAGGTGCTCACCAGCGATCAGCCGCTGCGTGTGATGCTCAGCTGGACCGATCCGGCGGCCTCGCTGTCGGCCTCCAAGCAGCTCGTCAACGACCTGGATCTGGTCGTGGTGGGTCCGAACGGCACGCAGTACTACGGCAACAGCATGGCGACCGGCGATCGCACCAACAACGTCGAGGGCGTGGTGATCAACAATCCGCCGCTCGGCTTCTACACCGTGCGCGTGCGCGGCTTCAACGTGCCGATCGCATCACAACCCTACGGTCTCTCGGTCGCCGGCCCGATCAGCGTCCAGAGCCAGCTCAACGTTGCCAAGACCGCCAATCCGGCCACGCAGGTCGAGCCGGGCGCGCTGATTACCTACACGCTGGGACTTAGCGCCGGCCCTCGCGCGATCACGCATCCGATCGTGATGACCGATACGCTGCCGCTCAACGTCGATTTTGTGAGTGCCTCAAACGGCGGCACGCGCACCGGCCCCGGCGGCTCGATCGTCAAGTGGACGATCCCGACACTGGCCGCCAACGAGTCGATCACGCGCCAACTGGTGGTGCGCGTCGGCGCGGACACGCCCGAAAATACGCAGATCGTCAACGCCGACTACCGCGCCGAGAACGACTTTGATTTCCCTGCGGTTGGCACGCCGGTGACGGTCACCGTGAAGACGATCCCGCGCGGCGTGTTGACGCTCAACAAGGTTGCCGAGCCGAGCAGTACGGTTGCGGCTGGTGGCCAGTTGACCTACACGCTGACGGTCGGTGCCCAAAACGCGGCGATCACTGGCGCGGTGCTGACCGATACACTGCCGAACGATACGATCTTTGTGTCGGCCAGCGGCGCTTACACGCGCTCCGGGCCTGGCAATAGCATCATCACCTGGAATATAGGTGCGCTGGCAGCCGGGCAGTCGGTGACGCGTACGCTGACGGTTCAGGTTTCGCCTGACGCCACCAACGGCACGACGATCAGCAACAACAGCTATCGCGTCTCGGCCTCGGATGCGCCGACGGTCAACGGTGCGGCGGTCAATGTGACGGTCAGCGGCGGAACAACGCCGACGAATACGCCGACGATCACGCCGACGCCGACCAACACGACGATTCCAACGCACACGCCGACGAATACGCCGACGATCACGCCGACACCAACCAACACGACGATTCCAACGCACACGCCGACGATCACGCCAACGCCAACCAACACGACGATTCCAACCACCACCCCAAGCATTACGCCGACGCCGACGAATACAACGATCCCAACCACCACCCCAAGCATTACACCAACGCCGACCAACACGACGATCCCAACCACCACACCGACGATCACGCCAACCGGTACGTCGACGCCCGACGGCCATCTCAGCCTCACCGGCTACGTTGATCCTGATACCGAGGTCATGGGTGGCATTCCGATCACGTTTGTGATGACGGTCACCGCCAATGATGCCAATCTGGAGAATGTGGTGCTGACCGATAGCGTGCCCGCCGGAACCGAGTTCATCTCGGCCAGCGACGCCTACACGCGCTCCGGCATCAACAACAACCAGATTACCTGGAACATCGGCGCGCTGGCAGCCGGGCAGTCGGTGACGCGCACGCTGACGGTCTTTGTGCCGGCGGACACGCCCGACCAAACTATGCTGAGCAACAATAGCTACGCGGTGAGCGCCGACAACGCGACCACGGTCAACGGCACGCCGATCAACGTGCGCGTACTGTCCTACGGGCCGCGCGTCTGGGTGCCCTTCGCCTCCTAAGCCGGTTTCAATCCAGTCCTCGCAGAGCGCGGCGATCCCGCGCTCTTTGCGTTTAAGCCAGCCGCAGATATGCTACGATCGCACAACGAGGCAAGCTGTTTAGCGGGAGGAAGATGATGTTTGCAGCAAAGTTAAAGCCGGGCGATCACATTCGGGTCGTGTCGCCGGCCATATCGCTGGCCGTGATTGCGCCGGATCAGCGCGCCACCGCGATCGAGCGTTACGCCAGCCTGGGTCTTAGCGTCTCGTTCTCGGAGCACGCCGAGGAGCACGACCAATTCGAATCGTCGTCGATCGAGTCGCGGGTGGCGGATCTGCACGCCGCGTTTGCCGATCCAGCCGTCGCCGGCATCGTGACGACCTTGGGCGGCTATAACAGCAACCAGCTGTTGCGCTACCTTGATTTCGATCTGATTGCGGCTAATCCCAAGGTTTTCTGCGGCTACTCCGACATCACGGCGCTGGGCACGGCGATCTATAGCCGCAGCGGTCTGGTGACCTACTCGGGGCCGCACTTCTCGACCTTCGGCATGCTGCGCGGCGTCGAGTACACGCTTGAGTATTTCAAAACGTGTGTCATGGATGCCGCGCCGTTCGAGGTGCCGACCGCCGCCACCTGGAGCGACGACGCCTGGTTTGCGGATCAAGAAAACCGCGAGTTCATCCCGCACGAGGGCTATCTGGTGATCAACGAGGGCCGCGCCGAGGGCACGCTGCTGGGCGGCAATCTGTGCACGCTGAATCTGCTGCAAGGCACCGAGTACATGCCGTCGCTCGGCGGCGCGATCCTGCTGATCGAAGATGATTTGGAGTCCAAAGCTGCAAACTTCGATCGCGATCTTCAGTCCCTGCTGCACCAGCCGGGCTTTAGCGAGGTGCGCGGCCTGATCCTGGGACGCTTCCAGAAAGCCTCGGCGATCGACCGCGAGACGCTGACCCGCATCGTCAAGAGCAAGCGCGAGCTAGATGCGCTTCCGGTGATCGCGCAGGCTAGCTTTGGGCATACCACGCCGCAGTTCACGTTCCCGATCGGCGGTCAGGGCCGGCTGGTGGTGGAAGATGGTCGCGTCAGCTTTACGATTGTCGAGCACTAGCGCTCAGCCCGCCGTCTGAATCGCAATCACACATAACACGACTTATGATTGATTTACGATCGTCGAGCACTAGCGCTCAGTCTGGCGGCTGCATATGTTTGTTGAATCAACTAACTACTTCGTCACAAGGGGCAATGACCAATGATCAACCCGCGCATCTTTCTGCAAACCATGATCACGCTTGCGTCGGCATCGCTGGGTCTGGTATCGGCGCTGGCCTGGAACGAGGCGATCAAAGCGACGATTGTGCAGGTCTTCGGCACCGACGATAGCCTGGCCGGGCTGTACACCTACGCGATTCTGGCCACGGTGCTGGCAATTGTGGTCCTCAGCTTGCTAGGCCGGGCGGCAGCGCGGATCGGCGGCGAGGCTGTGATCAACCGCGAGGCAGACTAGCGCTGATCGTCGTCGATGCGCTCCGTGGGATGTGTCAACATCCGCTTCATCACGGGTGGTTTTCAGCGTTTCAGATTCGACGAGTGTAGCCTATGTCTGAGATCCAGGAGATTGAAATTCGGAGCTTAACCGAATTATTGGCTGCGGTGACGCCGGAAATAGCCGATCCGGCCAGTGGGCGGCTGCGCGATTGGGCGGTGTATCGCGGCTCGGGAAACGCGAACTGGCCGCTGCTGACCAGTCTCGATCGGCTGGGCGGCATCGATCCGGCGCATACCAAAGCGCAGCTTGAGGAGCATATTCTGCGCACGTTCATTCGCTACTCGCGGCCCTACATCGCGCCACTGCCGCCCAACGAGTGGGAGCTGCTGGTGATCGCCCAGCATCACGGCGTGCCAACCCGGCTGCTGGACTGGTCGTACTCGCCTTTTGTGGCGGCGCACTTCGCGACGCTAGAGCCGCGTCCCGGCATCGATCGGGTGGTGTGGCGGCTGGACTGGAAGCGCGTTCACGAGCACTTTGGCTTCGCGCCGCTGGCCTTTTTGATCGAGGATCTCGACGAGGTGCTGCGCGGCAAAGGCCACGAGTCGGCCTGGGATCTGTTCAGGGCCGAGCACTACGCCGAGCAGGATGATTGTGCGTTTGCCTGCCTGTTTGATCCGCCCGCCGTCGATACGCGGCTGGTCGCGCAGTCGGCGGCGTTCACACTCTGCTCGGACAAAAACCAGTCGTTCGATCAATTCCTGGACGACTGCGGCCTGTCGTCGGCGCTGACGCGCTATGTGATACCGGCGGCGCGCGTGGATGTGGTGCGCGATCAGTTGGATTTGTGCGGCATCGACGAGCGCAAGATCTTTCCCGATCTGGGCGGCATCGCGGCGCAGGTTCGGCGCTACTACTCAGCCTCGGGATCGAGCCAGGAGGCCAAAGAGGTCAACTGCTAAGCCAACATCACCAGAACAGACAAACAAAGAACAAAGAACAAAAAAGCCCCTCTCCTGTCGCAACGGGAGAGGGGTTGGGGTGAGGGCCTGGCTTAAACCCCCAGCAGCACGCCGATCAGCCCCAGGGCGAACGGCAGAGCCAGGATCAGCAGGCTGACCGCCAGGCTCAGGCGCTGCTGGAAGTACAGCACTGCGGCGACAGCGGCTACCATCACCGCGTAGAGCACCCAGGCGAACCACTCGCTATACTGATCCAGCAGCTGAAGCGCCGTGTTGAAGGCGACGAAGAGCATCAGGGTGACAATCACGCTCAGCGTTCGAGATCGGGTTTGTTTTTGCATAGATCGTTCGCTCATCTGTATCACCTACCTATGATTGCTGCTGAGTCGAGTATACTCGATCTTCGCCGCGCTCGATCGCTTCCAGCGGCAGTGAGCGCTGGTCGCCCTCGCGGTAGGTCTGCTCTGCCGCCGTGATAAAGCCGCAGAAGAGCGGATGCGGATTGTTGGGCCGCGACTTGAACTCAGGATGAAACTGCGAGGCCACAAACCACGGGTGATCGCGCAACTCGACGATCTCGACCAGCCGTCCGTCCGGCGAGTGTCCCGACACGACGAAGCCCATCGCCTCAAGCTGCTTGCGGTACTTGTTGTTGAACTCGAAGCGGTGGCGATGCCGCTCCAGCACCAGTTCGCGACCATAGGCCTCCGCCGCTTTGGTGCCCGGCTCCAGCACGCAGGGATAGATGCCCAGCCGCATCGTGCCGCCCTTGTCGGTGATGTCGAGCTGATCCGGCATGAAGTCGATCACCGGCAGCGAGGTGTGCGGATCGAACTCGGTCGAGTTGGCGTGCTCGCCGCCGGGTAGGCAGCGCGCCAGGTAGATGCACGCGCACTGCATGCCGAGGCACAGCCCGAGATACGGAATGTCGTGCTCGCGGGCGAAGCGCGCCGCCACAACTTTGCCTTCGACGCCGCGATAGCCGAAGCCGCCCGGCACAACAATGCCCTGCACGTCGCCCAGCAGCTTCTGCGCGTCGCCATGCTCTAGCTCTTCCGACGAGACATACTTGATGTCCACGTCCATGCCCTGCGCGATCGCCGCGTGGCGCAGCGCCTCGGCCACCGATATGTAGGCGTCCTTGAGCTGCACATACTTGCCCACCAGCGCGATCGGCAGCGAGCGCTTGGGCCGCTTGATCGTCTGGACCAGATTGGTCCAGCTGGTCAGATCCGGCTCCTGGACGTCCAGGCCAAGCTCACGCGCGACGTAGCTGTCGAAGCCGGCGGCGTGCAGCACCAGCGGCACCTCGTAGATCGTTTCCACGGTCGGCAGCGCGATCACCGCATCCAGGTCCACGTCGCCAAACAGCGCGATCTTTTCGCGCACCTCGTCGGGCATGGCATGATCCGAGCGGCAGATCAGCGCATCGGGCGTGATGCCGACGCGGCGCAGCTCCATCACCGAGTGCTGGGTCGGCTTGGTTTTCAGCTCGCCGGTCGCGCCAACATGCGGCAGCAGCGTGACATGAATATAAAACACATTGTCGCGCCCGGCGTCCTTGCGCATCTGGCGAATCGCTTCCAGAAACGGCAGGCTCTCGATGTCGCCCACGGTGCCGCCGATCTCGACGATCACCACGTCCGCGCCGGTCGCTTTGGCCACCGCAGCGATACGCGCCTTGATCTCGTTGGTGATGTGCGGCACCACCTGAATCGTCCCGCCCAGATAATCGCCACG
>JAFAYS010000819.1 GCA_019240175.1 Chloroflexota bacterium
GTGCTGAGATGAGTTGTGGACGCGGCAAGCATCTTGAGGAACTGTTCGATGTATGCCGCCAGGCGAGCAGGACAGCCCAATCATAGCGGGACCTAGGCAAGCGGGAGTAGCCATTTAGGGGGATATAGCCATAGTTCTTTAACGGAATTTAAACCACTACTTGATCGCAGAAAGGCTTTTTTAGCAGATCAAGAATCGGGGGAATATCTCTTGCTTGGCTAGTTACCAGAAGATGCAGGCGCGACGAAAGGAGCTTGGGCATGACCGATAAAAAGCATGATCCGGCCAGCGAGGCGATCAAGCAGGGCCAGCAGGAGACCAATACCTACGAGGGCCAGGAAGGCTACGGCGTCGAATACGAGGAAGGCCAGTATCGCGGCGACTCGATGCAGGAAACGCCGCAGCATGGCCGCAGCGGTAGCTACGAGACCAACAACATGGGCGGCTACGGTACAGGACAGCCCGACGCCGAGGGGAACAAGCATACGGCTGAGCGCTCGGCCAGCCCGCCCGATCCGGAGGCTGAGCTAGGCCAGGGCGGCCAGTAAAAAACACACGATCCGGGAGACTGTCTCCCGGATCTTTTTTGTGCCCAAAATTGCTGTTTAGCGCATCTCGAAAACACCGCGCAGCACGCAGTGATCGCTGCCGACGATCGCGCAGTTGACCGAGGTGCGCAGCGGCGTCACTTGTGGGCTGCTGAATAAATAGTCGATCCGCAGCATGCCCACGTTCAGTTTGCGTATTTGCGACAAGATCCAGGTATTGCCGCTGCCCAGGCCCGTCTCCAAATGCGCGTCGGTCAGCCCCACCGACACATCGCGATAGGCCGGATCGCGCTCGGTCAGGTTGAAGTCGCCGAGCAGCAGCAGCGGCTCGTTGTTCTTGAGCAGCGGATCGATGAAGGCGCGCAGAAACGCAATATCAGCTCTGCCGCCGGCTGTGTCGAAGGTGCGCGGAAACGGCACCGGCTGGCGAAAAGGTGTGTGCGGCGCGCGTGGATGCGCCGTCACTACCATCAGCGTTCGCCCCTCGCCAAGATCGACGCGCGCCCACACGACCGGAAACGACTCAGGCCGCTCGACGTTGCGCAAAATACCCTGCTCAAGGATCGGAAAGGTGCTCAAGATCGCCATGCCGTCGGAGTCGCCCGGCTCAAGATAGCGAAATGGGTAGCGCTCAGTCAACACGGCATCGTTTTCGAGCGCCGTGCGATGCGGCGGCGTAAACTCTTGCAAGGCCACGATGTTGGCCTCGGCAGCGGCGATCGTCGGCGCGATCTCGTCGAAATCGTAGTTGGCGACGTACATGTTCCAGGTCGCGGCGCTGAAGCGGTAGGCGTCCGGCGTTTCCAGCGGCGGCAGCGAGATCCAGGTCGGGCCCATCCGCAGCAGGCCGATCAAACAGCAAACGCCGATCGCACTGCCGAGTAGAGCTGACCGGCGCATGATTGCCAGCGGCAGCACCACCAGCAGCGGCGCAAACAGATACGGCTCGAAGACCTGCGTGAGCGCCAGGAAGCCGTCGCGCTGCGGCAGCAAAACATGCTGAAGCAGCAGCACTAGCAGCCCGAGCACGTAGAGCGTGCTCAGGCGGTAGATCAGATTGACGCAGCTTTGGGTCACGCCGCTGAGCGACCAGCGGCTTTTGTGGGAAGCGATGGAAGGATGCATGGCAAAGAAGGTGCGATCGCCCCTAGCGGTAAGCTCCCGTAGCGGCGATCGGCTGACGCAGCGCGTGATCTAATGACTGGCCCTGCTCGATCCGATAAACTGGCACACGTAGCTCGTTCAGCTTGCCGATGATCGAGTCCGCGCCGGGCCAGCCGCCAAAGGTTTCTTGATCGATCAGGATCACGACCGTTTGAATGCCGCGATACAGCAGCTGTTGCAGGCTGGTGACCCAGCCGGGATCGACCGACGAGGTGATCAAGACCATCGTCGAGGAGCGGCTAAACTGCGCGGCCTCAGCGATCAAAACCTCGGAGAGCGGATGCGTGCCGTGCGCCCGCAGCACCGCCAGCGACTCCAGCATTTTATAAAGCTGGCGCGCCTCGCGCTCCGGCGGGATGATCTCCCGGTGCTGCCCCCAGCCCAGCAGGCCGACGTTACGGCTGCCGTTGAGCAGGTGCCGTCCCACCGAGGCCGCCGCCGACACGATGTACTCCTCGGTCGACTCGGGAACCTGGATCTCGCGACCCAGCCGCCGATCGCGGTAGAGCGTGCGCGCCTCCTCGGAGACGGCCTGCGAGCGCTCGTGCATATCGATCACCACCCACACATCGGCGGTCGGATCGAGCTCGAACTCTTTGACCATCAGCTTGTTGGTGCGCGCCGTCGAGCGCCAGTGGATGCGGTTGAAGCTATCGCCGGGCACATACTCGCGGATCGTCGCGACGTTGGGCGTGACATGAAACGTGCGCGAGCGCAGATCCGCGCCGCCCGGCAGTTCGGCGCTGGGTAGCCGAAACTCGGGCAGCGAGATCGTCGCCGGATACACGATGATGTCGGCGGTGCTGCCGATCGGACGCTCTAGCTTGAAGATGCCGAACGGATCGCCGCTGTGCAGCGTGACCGGCCCGAGCGTCCACTTGCCGCGCATCGTGCAGGGCGTGCGCAATGTCCAGCGTCGGCGCGCGTTGCCCGGCAGATACGCCACAAAACCGCCGGCGTGCAGCGGCATATCTGAATGATCCTGGACCTCGACCCACAGCTTGGGCAGCGGCCACTGGTTATCCAGGATCAGCCGCTCACGCGCTTCTTCGCCCACCTGCGCGCGGCGCGTGCCTACGTCGCGGCTGACCGCCACGCCCTGCAAATTGCTCCAGGCCCACACATAGGCTAGCAGCAGCAGCGCCAGCAACAGGTAGAACAGATAGAAAAAGAGCGTGATGTTGGTGCCCTGCGCGACCACAAAACAGATGATCGCCAGGACCAGAATGCCTAATGCTTTCATCGTATAACGCGAAAGCCACGATTAGAAGAACAGCTACATAAAGAACAGGGTACGAGCAACATCAACTATGTTCTTTGTTCCTTTGTTCCTTTGTTCCTTTGTTCTC
>JAFAYS010000825.1 GCA_019240175.1 Chloroflexota bacterium
ACTCGCCCTGACGCGCCACCACCTGCACGCTCTGTGAGCGCTGAAGCCGCCCAAGCCTAGCCGCAGTCTGCGACGGACCCTGACGTACGTTGAGCACATCGGCGGTCACGGTCGCGGTGCCGATCGGATTGCTGGCGGGAGTGTGCGCTGGAGCCGCTGTGCGCGGCGCGGCTGCCGGTCGCTCGGCCACACGCGGACGGGCCGGCACGTTACCGCCAGCTGCCGGAGTCGCGTTCTGCTGCGGCGCAGGAGTCTGGCCCTGCGGCGCGGCGGCCAAGCCACGGATCGCCCCGACGTGATGCCGCGAGCGCCTGCCAACCTGACCATACCACAGCGAGTCCTGCATCTCGGTGGCGGCGGCTTCAAAATCCAGGCGCTCAAACGCCGCGATCGCTTTGCGGAACTTGGAAAATCCATCGACGCCCATGTTGAAGGTCATATCGACGATGACCATCTGCGCGGTACGCGGCAAGCTATCGAAATTGCTGACCAGACCACGAGCCGCCGAGCTGAAGTGCTCCATATCCTGGCGGAACAGCGTATCGATCTGGTTATCGTTGAGCGGATCGGTGCCAGCACGCACGCGGTCGTAGTCCGCGCCCACGGCTGTCAGCTTCTGCCGCGCATCGCTGCGATCCAGGTTGAAGCCGATGCCGACCGTGGGATGGCCCTCGGTGTCGTTGTAGACACGTGACTCGCGGCCCTCGAACGGCGCGGTGAAGGCCATCTGATCGCTCAGACCGCCGCCCTCGCCGGCTGGTTGTTGTTGCTGCTGAGGCTGAGCGGCTGCCGCTGGCTGTTGGCCGTTCTGCTGCTGCTGACCGTTCTGCTGCTGGCCGTTGGTCTGTGTTTGACCGTTCGTTTGCTGCTGCTGACCGTTCTGCTGGCCGTTCTGCTGCTGACCGCCCGCCGGCTGGCGCGTGGCGGCCTGTGGTCCGCCGTTCTGGCGTCGCTGCGCGATCTGCTCATCGAGGAGATTGGGCGAAACATCGACCTTTTTGCCCTCGACCATGATCCAGGTACGCAGATCGACGTGCTCGGCATAAGCACCTTGCCGCCCACCTGAGCCGCTGCCACCCATCGTCGCGATCCTGGCTCCCGGATCGATCACCGTGCCTTTTTCGACGTGCAGCTCGCGGTTATGGCCGTAGCCCTGGAAGACCGTGTATTCTCTGCCGTTGAAGAGATAGGTCACATCGGTCTCGACAATCACGCGATGGCCGTAGCCGCCGTCGATGTCGGCGTGCGTGACCAGCCCACCGTACCAGGCGTTGACGTCCTTGCCGCGATTTTGCACGACGTAGTCGATGCCCAGGTTACGACCGCTATCCGGCAGCGCGGTGACGTTATCCGGATCGTTGCTCATGATCGCGTTGATGCCGCGCTTGGTTGCGTGGCCGCTGGCTTCCATGTAGCCGCCCGTAACGATAAATTCGCCCGTGCGCTCGGTGGAGAAGGTGCGGGGATCGACTGCGTCGGTAGCGGATCTTACCTGGCGCTCCGGGATCTGCTTACCGGGGTTATTCGCCGCCAGACCAACCTCGGTTGAAGCGTGGCCGGTGCGCTGGCGCACGGTCCGCAGTGTGCCGGGGCCGAGCATGCCGTCGTTAGTCGCGCCGGGAAAGAGCGCCTGCTGAGCCGCGTAGACCAGCTGCGCAAACTCCGCCCCAAGCTGGCGCGACCGAGTCACAGCCGCGTACAGCTCGGGGTTCGACGCCACCTGATTGAGCTGATCGACCAGGCTTTGATCGTAAGTGAAGCGCCCCTGATTATAGGTGACGGCGCGCGCCACATCGAAGGCGGCTTGCTGCTGTTGCTGCGGTGCGGCGGCTGGCGCAGCGGCCTGGCGTGAGATCGCCAGCATGCGCATGACTTCCTGATTTCCGACGCTACGCTGGAAGGCGGGAAGCGTGCCCTCGCTCATCGGCTGCGCGGCGGCAGCGCCAGCTTGCAGCCCTTCGGTATTGTGAGTCTCGACTACCGGTTGAGATCTGGTAGGAGCAGCTAATCGCCGGATTTGGGATGATGTTTTGTTAGCACGAGGTCGATTACTGTGTTTCACCAGGACTCCCTATCAACGAGTGGATCGAGGAGACAAGAATGCCGGGCGTCAAAGGCCCAAATTGTGGACCTCAGAAACGGATTCTTAACTAATATAACTTTATCACAGGAGCAAGGAGGCTGTACAGGTGAGCGTATCATACTACGGTACTATATCTGTACTATGTGTTCACACTGCTAAGCGGCGCGGGCGCAGCGCTCTCAACGATCTCACCGTCGCAAAGCTCGATCAACGTCAGGCCGGCGCGTTTGGTAAACGCCAGCTGCCCGCCGTAGGGCGCGGTGAAGCTGCCCGACGTCGGCGCGACATCGCGGTAGTCACGGCCCACGGCCACGATCGCGTAGCTCAGATTGGCCCGCCGCCGATTGGTGGGATCGAAAGCGACCGCACGCAGGCCGCCATGCTCGTCCGGCAGCAGCGCCTCGACCCAAGCGTGGGTGCCGCCCTCGGCCAGCATGTGACCCGAAACGTA
>JAFAYS010000872.1 GCA_019240175.1 Chloroflexota bacterium
CTCGCCCGCCGAAGACGGCACTGCCTGCGCGCCGGGCCGCTCTAGAATCCGCGCCAGCAGATTGCGGCGCACCAGCGCGCTCATCAAAAACCGATGGCGAATATCGGTCAGCGCGCCCACCCAGACCAGCGCTCCCTGCCCCAGCGCCGCGCCGACCAGCAGCGCAATAATCGACCACACGTTCAGCCCGAGCTGCGACTCGCCGGTCAGGCTATTGAAGAACTCGCGGGCGATCACGCCAAAGGCCAGCGGCGAAAGATGAATCAAGGTCCACAGCAGAGCGTTCCGCGCGTAGAGGCCGGGCCGGTAGCGGATCAGGTGCCACATAAACTGCCAGGTTTTCATGCCAGCACCTCTTCAAGACCAGTTCGCAGCAGGTTAGCAAAACGCGAATCCGGATTGCTGGCCAGCCGTTCGCGCTCGCCGTATTCGAGCAGCTGGCCGCGCTGAAGGATCATGATGTGATCGACGCGCTCGACCGTCGCCAAACGGTGGGCGATGATGATCGCGGTGCGCCCTTGCAGCAGTTTATTGATCGCGCGCTCCACCAGTTGCTCGGTTGCCGGATCGAGCCGCGACGAAGCCTCGTCAAGGATCACCAGTCCCGGATCAAGCAAAAACAGCCGCGCAAATGCCAGCAGCTGCGCCTGGCCGCCCGAAACGCCGCTGCCCGCGCCTTCCAGCACAGTGTCGAGACCCGCCGGCAGCGCGCGGTACCAGCCGCCGAGGCCCAGATCTTCCAGCACGGCGATGATGCGCTCGTCGGCGATCGCGGGATTGAAAAACGTCAGATTATCGCGTACGCTGGCCTCAAACAGCTGCACATCTTGCGTCACCAGCCCAACCTGCTGCCGAACGTCGTGCAAGCTGCACTCGTGGATCGGCACACCGCCCAGCTTGATCGTGCCCGAGCTTGTGTCGTACAGCCGTACCAGCAGCCGCGCGATCGTGGTCTTGCCGGAGCCGGTCCGGCCCAGCAGGCCCAGCGCCTCACCGGGACGGAGGCGGAAGCTCACATCGTCGAGCGCCAGCGTGTCGGCCTCGTAGCCAAAGCGCACATGCTCTAGCTCCACCGACAGCGGCCCGCGTGGCAATGCGCTGCCTTGGCCGTCGCGCAGCTTCGGCTCGGTGCGCAGCAGCTCGTCAATGCGCTGAATGCTCGCGCTGGCCAGCTGAAGATCTTCGAGCTGGTTGCGAATCCGATGAATCGGGTTTTGCAGCATTTCGGTGTAGTTATAGATCAGATACACCGTGCCGATCGTGATGCTGCCGAGACTCCACAGATACGCGCCCAGGCCGAACGCGATCACCTGATTGAGCGCAAACACCACCAGGCTGGCGATCCACATCGAGTAGCCGGCCAGCTTGGCGCGGCGCGAGATCGGAAACCAGCTTTGTAGATACTCGTGCAAGCGCCGCATCACATAGCCGGTCGCGCCATTGGCCCGCACATCGGCGGTGCCGCTGAGCTCTTCGCCGAGAAAGCCGTAAAATTTGCCGGTCATCTCGCGCAGCGCGCCCCAGTAGGGCACCGCCAGCACCTCAAGCCGCACCAAAAACAGCAGGCCACACAGCATAAACACTGAGAGGATCGCGCCGACGTGCCAGTCTACCTGAAAAAGCATGATCAACACGCCGACCAGCAGCACAAAATTACTGACAATCTCGATCACAAACTGCGAAAAAAAGTTCGAGAGCGTAGTCACGTCGCCGTCGATGCGCTCGATGATCTCGCCGGGCGTCGTGGACTTATGAAACGACAGATCCAACTTGAGACAGTGCTCGGCCAGATCCGCGCGCAGCCCGTTGGTTGCGGTCCAGGCCACGTTTTCGCTGACATACGTCGCGCCGACCAGCAGCACCTGATTCAGCAGCGCCAGGCCGATAAACAAGAGCGCGGCGCTCAGCAGCTGCTCGGTGCCGGTGCCTGCCAGCGCTTGATCGATAAACGTGCGCAGGATTTGCGGATTGACCAGCTGAAGACCTGTGCTGGTCAAAAGCAGCAGCGCCAGCACCACCACGCGATACCACTGCGGCCTAAGATATTTTGTGAGCGTCTGCCAATAACGTCTCATCAGGTCGGGCATGCTCTCTCCTCATAAGTTCTTAGCCACACCAGGGCCAACCGGCTGCACATGCCTGCGCGCCGGCAACGATTGCTTTCAAGACGGCCCTGTGCCTAAAGGTGCCGACGAATGAAGGAAGGCCATTCTGCGTGGGGAGAGAAAGCGAACGACCTGTGTATATTCCTGGGAGAATGATCACGACGCGTATTATGTCCGCACGATTCCAGCGCTAGCCCACCTCAGCGCCGCGCACATTGTAACACAGCGCCTTGATCCCCGTAGTTCAACCAGCATACATGTTCTTTGGCCGTGCCCAGTTGTGGGCTTGCAGCAAGCTGGATACAGTGGCGATCGACAAAGGGCGGGAGGATACGGTGTTGGCTGAAAGGAATACAGCTAAGCGCGTCGCCGAAGATTAAACAGGCTACCCAGCATGTGGCGAGGCGATCGGGAACACCTGGCCGGCACGCTGGGTTTGAAGCGCTGCGATCTTGTTACAAAGGTCTAATCCTGGGGCACACGCGCCGGAGCTGTGCTCATAGCCGCCGTGTACGCGCCAACCTCCCCGATCAGATCGATCTGATCGGCTCCATGCGCCAGCTGTGGATACAAGATATGCAAGATCGGCGTGGTGATAAAGGTGGTCACAATCGCCATGATCACCATCATCGCAAACAGCATCGGCGAGATCACGCCAAGATCCAGGCCAATATTGAGCACAATCAGCTCCATCAAGCCGCGCGTATTCATGAGCACACCGATCGCCGAGGCGGGACGCCACGCTACGCCGACCCAGCGCGCCGCCAGCACCGCGCCGCCGAACTTGCCGGCAGTGGCGACCAGAATGATCAGCCCACATACCAGCCAGAGCCACGGCTGATTCAGCAGCCCAATCTGCGTGCGCAGGCCGGTGTAGGCGAAGAAAATCGGCAGCAGCACGACCGTCGTAAAATCCTCTAGCTTAACCGTCAGCTCACGAATCAGCGCGCTGTCACGCGGCAGGATCGCTCCGAACAAGAACGCGCCGAAGATCGTGTGAATGCCGATGACCTCGGTGATCATCGCCGAGCAGAACGCGCCCACCACCAGCAGCGCCAGCACAAGCTGGGGCGTATGCGGCTGCCGGTGCTGCGCCAGCCAGCCCACGACCCGCGCCATCCCGGCGCGCACCAGCGTCACCATCACGCCAATGTAGAGCGCCGCGCCCAACGTCGCCACGACGGCGCTGCTGACATCGCCGGAGCGCACAATCGCCACGACAAAGGCCAGAATACACCACGCGGTGACATCGTCGACGGCGGCACAGGTAATCACCAGCGCGCCCAGCGGTGTCGTATGCAGCTTGGATTCGGTCAGAATCCGCGCCAGCACCGGAAAGGCCGTGATCGACATGGAGGCACCCATAAACAGCGCGAAGGCCGTGAACGAGACACCAGCCGGAGCGAAAGCGTCGAAGAGGAAAAACGCCAGCAGCCCGCCAAGCAGGAACGGGACGATAATGCTGGCGTGGGAGATCACGACCGCATGGTGGCTTTGCCCTTTGAGCGTATCGAGATTCAGCTCCAGGCCGATCAGGAACATAAAGATCAGCAGGCCGACCTGCGCCAGGATATTCAGGAGCGGTGCGGTTTCCGCCGGAAAGATCTGGGCGGCGGTGGTAGGCGCGAGCAGGCCAAATAGCGACGGGCCGAGCATAATGCCCGCCACGATCTCGCCGATCACCAGCGGCTGGTGGATGCGCCGAAACAGCAGGCCCAGCCCGCGCGAAAAAATGATGATAATGCTCAACTGCGCCAGCAGCAAGAGCAGCGTATGATTCACATCGCTCTGGGCAGCGGCGACGATCGGCAATTCAAGCAACATGTGCATAGATTCTTGATCTCTTTTCCAGCATGATCAAAACGACCTGTACATCACAAACGTCGGCCTACACGATCCGAGCAGTCTTGCGATCGCGCTGTAATGTCGCATGTGGACCCTTGATGTAGATGAAGACGCGCGCAGATGCCAGGACGATCGCTGAGAGATCGTCCTGGCTGCCGGGCAGCAGCTAATGCGTGTGGTCGTGCATGATCAGCCAGCGCCCATCGACGTTGCGCAGCAGCAACGAAACCAGCGCGCCGTCCGGCAGGCGAACATCGTCGCTGGTGATCGAGCAGATCGCGACCAGGTTGACGACATCGGGCGCGACATCTGTCACATGCACCTCGTCGAAGCTCAGCCGCGGATGGGCAAAGTCCGGCTTGAAGATGTCCGCGTCAGCGTAGAACTCGCGGATCGCGTCGATGCCGATCAAAACCTTGTTGTACGGGCCTTTGTCAGGATCGGGATTGGGCGCCTGTACCACCAGGGTGGTCGTGTCGGCGGGCAGATAGTTGGCGATAAAGGCCGCGAAATCGCCGCGCAGATACGCATCCACAATCGCGTCCAGCGTTCTACGAATCGCCGGATCGACCGCGCGCGCGTCGGTGTGAGTCGTCACAGAATAGATCTCCTTAAGCTGTGCTGAAACCTACGCGCCGACAACCTCGGGCTCGTCTTTGCGTGCGCCCACGCGCTCCAGGCCCAGCGTCGGCTCGGTGCGCACATAGAAACCGTGGATCGCACTCTCCTCGGAGAGCGCATACTCGGTCGCAACGTTCAATGGCCGAATGTCGGCCAGCACCTGCTGCTGCTCTTCGGGGCTGAGCGTCGCCAGCCAGGCATCGTCTTTGCCGGCATCTTTCGGGAAGTAGGTATCGACCAGCCGGCGCATCTCGGAAAGCACCAGCGCGCTGCCGCCCGATCCAATATCCTTCAGATCTTCCAGGCCGGCCACCACATTCTGGAACGCGCGGTTGATGTTTTGATCGTCGACGCCATGCTGCGCGACCTTGTGCGCATCCCAGAAGAGCGACTCTTTGCCGCGATAGTTGAGGTAGAGCGACGAAACCAGCACCAGGAAGCGGATGTAGGCCGTCTGGTAGGCGTCGCAGAAGTATTGCGCGCCTTCTTCCTCGCCGATCTCACCACGCAGAATGCTCAGAGTCGTCGCCGACGCCAGCAAGCCGCTCAGCGTCGCGAGATGCACGCCGCTCGACAGCAGCGGATCGAGGAACTGCGCGGCATCGCCCACGATGAAGAAGCCCGGTCCCGCCGGCTGATCGCAGAAATACGAGAAGTCCTGCTCGCCAAGCACCGGATGCGTACGATGCGCCTCGCCCAGCAGATCCCAGACCAGCGGCGCATCGCGCAGGCTTTCCAGATAGGCGGCCTCCGCGCTGCCCAGCTGATCGCGCTTCTGCTTGAAGGTGGTGTGATGCATCACCACGCCCACGCTGAGCCGTCCGTCGCTGAGCGGAATGCCCCAAACCCAGCCATTCTCGATCGAGTTGACCAGCACCGCGCCCTGCGGGCCTTTGGTCGGCTTCTGGTAATTTTTCCAGTAGCTGTACACGCCGACGTTCTTAAAGCTTTCGTTGTAGCGGCGGTTGTTCAGATAGCGCGTCGCCATCAAGCCCGCGCGGCCCGAAGCATCGATCAAGAAATCGAACGAGATCTCATGCTCCTGCTGATCCTCAGGATTGATCCAGCGCGCGCTGGTCGGACGATCGGCGGTGAATAGAATCTCGGTGACTTTCGCGCCCTCGCGCACATCGACGCCCTGGCTCTTGGAGTGCTCAAGCAGCACGTGGTCAAACTCGGCGCGCACAACCTCGTAGCCGTAGCCGCGGCCTTCGTCTTCGGGATCGCCGAATTTAATCTCCCACTGATCCTCGCCCCATTCCAGGTAGCCGCCGTACTTTTTGGTGAAGCCTTTGGCCTCGATCTTTTCGCGCACGCCGAGCAGATCGATGATCGTCTGGATCGTGGGCAGCAGCGACTCGCCGATATGCTCGCGGGGAAACACATCGCGCTCCAACAGCATCACCTTGATTCCGGCGCGGGCGAGCAGCGTGGCGGTCGTCGATCCGGCGGGGCCGCCGCCAATCACGAGAACTTGCGTTGTATGTGTCATGGTAGGTTCCTTTATTTCAAGCTTAGATGGGAAGATTGGCCGGACTCAAGCGCCCGGCGTCGGCGTGCATCGTGATCAGTTCGAATTCCTGCGCTAGAACCTCCTGGCGTATCAGCCTCCGAAACATAAGATCCACGATCCTCGACAGCGCATCAGGCCGCCGGATCGAGAAAGCCAATCGCGACAAAATAAGCGACGTACTGCCGCAGCAGCGCCTCGTCGAGCGGCGCGCAGGCAATATCGCTGTGGGCGAGCGCCTGCCGGGTATTGCGGCAATCAAAGTGCTGCTCCACAGTTGGCGCGTCGGGATCGAGCACATGCACCAGCGGAAACAGCGCGTTGTCCTGATCCATCGCGCTGAGCAGTGCCGACCGCCACTCGGCGTAAGGAACGTCACGCAGCACGTAGCCCAGCCGTCGCGTCATCGCAAAGATCGCAGCCCAGGACACGCTCTCAGGCGCCGTCAGGTGGAAATGCTTGCCGAGCGCGCTGCTGTGGAGCGAGATCGCCACCAGGGCGCGGCTGACGTAATCCACCGGCGCGCTGCTGACGCGCTCGTCGGTGATCGGCGCAAGGCCGAGCTGCACACAGCCCTTGAGCAGCCGCCAGACCGCGTCGTCGGTGCGGCAGATGCCGGTACGCGGATCGCCGGTGACCGCGCCGGGACGATACACGGCGATCGGAATGCCACGCTCCCGCGCAGTCATGATGAGCTGCTCAGCGATCCACTTGCTCTGGGCGTAGCCGGTCGAGAGCGCGTCGACATCGCTCAGCGCGGCATCCTCGCTCACGACTCCGCCCGCTGACGACGGAAAAACCGCCGTTGTCGAGACAAAATGCACCGGCTTGAGTTGCTCGCTCACGGCCAGCCGTAGCACCTCGTGCGTGCCCTGCACATTGCTGGCGCGCAGCGACGCGTAGGGCAAGGTGAAATGCACCCGCGCGCCGCAGTGGTAGATCGCGCCAATCTGCCGTGACAGCCAGCCAAAACGATCGGGCGTCAAGCCCAGCAGCGGCTGCTCAAGATCGCCAGGGATCGCCACGATCCGCCGGGCATGCTGCTCATTCCAGAGCCCGTAGCGATCGAGATTTTGGCGAATCCGAGCCAGACCCTCGGCCTCGTCCGCCGCGCGTACCAGGCAGTACACCGGCGCGCCGGTCTGCTGCAACAGCTCGGCCAGCAAATACGCGCCGAGGTAGCCGGTCGCGCCGGTCAGGAATACGGCGGCTAGCGATCCGCCTGCCGCCTGTCGGGGCGGCGGTACGATTCGCGCGTCGAGATGTGCCTCGCGCTCCACATCGATCCGCGTTGCCACTGGTGTCGTCGCGCTCTGGTCATCGAGCGCGATCGACGCGGCTAGCTGCACGATGCTCGGCGCGAGTAGCAAGGTTTTGAGCCGCAGATCCGTGCCGAACTCGGCGTTGACCCGAAACAGCAGCCGCGTCGCCAGCAGCGAGTGGCCGCCCAGCTCGAAGAAATTGGCGTGGCGATCGATACGCGTGATGCCGAAGAGATCCTGCCAGATCGCCGCCAGCCGCTG
>JAFAYS010000957.1 GCA_019240175.1 Chloroflexota bacterium
CGTGCTGATCGCCGCGATCGTGACGCCAACCAGCGATCCGGTCAACCTGGCGCTCGTCGCCGTGCCGATGTATTTGTTGTATGAGCTGGGCCTGCTGCTGTCGTTGATCGCGCCGCGCCGCAAAACGATCGTCGCCGGGAGCTGAGCGCCGGACAAGCAAAAAAGGGGCGTTAGCCCCTCGACATGTAACCGCGCTGATGGATTGTCGGCGTGGTTTTATTTTAAAGCGCGCTCAGCCGGCAGCTTGATCTCCACTGCGAAATCGGTCTCGGCGGTCAGCTTCTCGATCTCCACAATCACTCGGTCGTCGCCGGTGCTGTCTTCATAGATCCAGTAGAATGTTGTAACCTCGTCGGACACCTCATAGACGATCGTGCCCTCGATCTCGGCCCCGGCGGCCAGCTCATCTTCCAGAATCGCGGCGTCGCTCAGCGAGAAAACGCAGCAGTCGTAGGTGTAGTCGTCGGCGTCTTGAATCCAGCTCCACGGCCCGATCTCTTCCAACGAGACCGATTGCGTGCCGAGATTTTTGATGCGCAGATCGACCGCCAAAAATTGATAATATTCATCCGGCTCGACGCCATTCTCGCCGTTGACGATTCGCGCATCGGCGACCGAGATCTCAAGATCGCCCACGCGCTGAACGGTGCCGATCGGGATCGCCGCGCTGGTATCGGCAGGCTCAGCGCTGGGCAGCGCAAACTGCGATTCTTCGTCAAGCTCATCAAGCTGTAGCGCTTCCCGATTGACCTGCTCGCCTAGCGTGGTGAGCACGGTGAACGTGCCGATGCCGATGCAAAGCAGCGCGCAGACGCCGACCAGGCCGATCGAGCCCAGAATGATCCAGAGCGTGCGATTAGAATTGCTCTGCGGTTGGTTCGTCGATGGGGGGGGAGGCATGTACGACACAATGATTTCCTTCACTCATGGGTGCGTTGCTCGACGCTGGCGACCACATTCATCAGGTACGAGACACGGATTGCGTCGCCGGGCTGGGGCTCGGCATAGATCGACTCGGCGCTGACGCGTGCGCGCCGTAGCTCGCCGGGTGTGGCCAGATGCTCGAAGATCAGATCGTAGAAATGGGTGCCATGTAGGTCCACGCGCTGCACCTGGCGCAGCGTCGCGTCGTGCGTGCCGATAAGCATACTTGGTTTGCCTTTCCGAATCAATCAGCTTTGCTTGGGAACAGAGTCCTGAGGATCATAGGTGGCTTGTACTAGCCTGTCAATTGCTTTGGTCAACAGCGTCGTGACTCGCGACCAGCAGACCGCGCGGGTAGTGGCATATATCCTGCCGATCTCCATCACAGATGCTGGTTGAAGCGCATGCTACAATGAACAGAAGCCCCTTTGCCTCTGTTCACTAAATCAATTGCTGTGCCTGAGGTGTTGCCAGAGTATGCCAAAGAAACACAAACGTAAGATGATTATCGATCGCGATGAGTTTCCCAAGCTGCCGCCGCTGGGTGCCGACCGCTATCTCAATCGTGAGCTGAGCTGGCTGCAGTTCAACCGGCGTGTGCTGGGCGAGGCGCTTGACCCCAACCAGCCGCTGCTGGAACGCTTGAAGTTCCTCTCGATCTTCTCTTCGAATCTCGACGAGTTCTTTATGGTCCGTGTGGCGGGCATTCGCCAGCAGATCGAGGCGGGCGTGATCGAGCCGTCGCCGGATGGGCTATCGCCGCTAGAGCAGATGTCGCAGATCAAGCCGGTAGTCGACGAGTTGACCGAGCTTCAGCGGCGCTGCTGGGCCGACGAGGTGCTGCCGCAGCTGCGCGCGCAAGGGATCGTGGTGTGTGAGTACGCCGAGCTGAATGCGGCTCAGCGCGAAGATGTGCGCCAGCTCTTCTACGACGAGATCTTTCCGGTGCTGACGCCGCTGGCCTTCGATCCGGGCCATCCGTTTCCGCACATCTCGAATCTTAGCCTCAGCCTGGCGGTCGTCGTCAACGATCCTCGTCATGGCGAGCGCTTTGCGCGCGTGAAGGTGCCCGAGGTACTGCCCCGGCTGATGCAGGTGCCCGCGCAGAACGGCCAGCTGGTTTTTGTTTGGCTAGAGCAGGTGATTGCGGCGCATGTCGGCGCGCTCTTTCCCGGCATGCAGGTCCCGGAAACGTATCCTTTCCGCGTGACGCGCAACGGCGATGTCGATCTGCAAGAAGAAGAGGCGGCGGATCTGCTGCGCACGATCGAGCACGGCATCCGGCTGCGTCAGTTTGGGCGCGTCGTGCGGCTGGCCGTCGATCAGTCGATCCCGCAGCGCATCCTGGATATTCTGCTGGAAAATCTGGAGGTCGCGCCGGGCGATGTGTACCGCATGGACGGGCCGCTGGGCATGTCCGAGCTGATGGAGCTGTATAGCCTCGATCGGCCCGATCTCAAATATCCGCCGTTCATGCCGCGCGTGCCCGAGATCCTGGAAGAGACCAGCGATCCGTTTGGCGTGATTCAGGCCGGCGACGTGGTGCTGCATCATCCATACGACTCGTTTATGCCGGTCGTGGATTTTATCAGTGCGGCGGCGGAAGATCCGCAGGTGTTGGCGATCAAACAGACGCTCTACCGCGTAGGTCGTAATACACCGCTGGTGGAAGCGCTGATCCGCGCCCGCGAGAACGGCAAGCAGGTCACGGTGCTGGTTGAGCTCAAGGCACGCTTCGACGAAGAAAAAAATATCGAGTGGGCCAAGCAGCTGGAGGCTGTCGGCGTGCATGTGGTCTACGGCCTGCTGGGCCTGAAAACCCACTGCAAGGCCGCGCTGGTCGTGCGCAAAGAGCGCGACGGCATTCGGCGCTATGTGCATCTCAGCACCGGCAACTACAACGTCACGACCGCGCATCTTTACACCGACACGGGCATCCTGACGGCTGACGCTGAGATTGGCGCGGACGCCTCCGATCTTTTTAACTATCTGACGGGCTACTCGGCGCAGCGGACCTACCGCAAGTTTTTTGTCGCGCCGATCAATATGCGCCAGGCGATCATCGCCTTGATCGAGCGCGAGATGCAGCATCACCGGACGAGCGGCAACGGCTGCATGATCTTCAAAATGAACACGCTGACCGACCCACAGTCGATCGAGCTGCTCTACGAGGCCAGCGCGGCGGGCGTCCAGATCGATCTGATTGTGCGCGGCGTGTGCTGCCTGCGGCCCGGCGTGCCCGGCCTTTCCGAGAATATTCGCGTCCGCTCGATCGTGGGGCGCTTCTTGGAGCACAGCCGCGTGTATTATTTTCACAACGGCGGCCAGGAAGAGGTGTATCTCACCTCGGCGGACCTGATGAGCCGCAACCTTGACCGGCGCGTCGAGGTGATGTTTCCGGTGGAGTCGGCGCATCTGGTGCAGCGGCTCCGCGATCAGGTGCTGCACGTCTACCTGCGCGATACCGTGAAAGCGCAGATTCTCCTGCCTGACGGATCGTATGCGCGCCCGAGCAGCGTCGACGCGCCGTTCGATGCGCAGGCCTGGCTGCTTCAGCCGCCGACCCAGGACGCTCCGGTCGCGATCGATCTGCCGGCGAAGATTCAGCAATAATCAACCGCTCCGGGCTGGCTCACACCGAGTCGGCTCGGAGCGGCTGCTATCGCTCTGCGCCTCAAACCAGCATTACGCTCGGTTCGGCTCAAAAAGTTCGATCGGGTTGCCTGAGGGATCATCAAGCAGGATTTGCTTGCCGCCATTGCCGACGACAATCTCGTTGCGGAAGTGAGCGCCCGCCTCGCGCAATCTTTCGACTGCCGCTTCCAGGTCGGGAACGTGAAGCTGGATGCGGTTCCAGCCGCCGGGTTCTGGTCGGCTGCCATCCGGCATTGCCTGCGCTGCGCCGCCACCGCCTGTCGGGCTGTTGAGGAGCAGGCGGAGCGCACCGTGTGAGAGCATTGCGAAGCCGGGCGCTGGATGGGCCTCAACCGTGAAGTCAAGCAGTTGGCTATAGAACGTTATGGCCGCATCAACATCATTGACGATGTAGCGTACACTAATGGTTGTCATAGCCGATCCTCCTTCGGGATGCATCACCTGTATGCTCCTTACATTCCTGTACAAAGAAACGGAAGCCAGCACAGGCATACATTCTACTCGTCGCAGCGCACCTAGGGAACCGCCATATGATCAGGTGGGAATCTGTCCTCAGGGGCAGAACTGGGCCGGTGCCTGACTGAATCATGGGTTGCGATCGTATCAGAAAACGCAGTTGAACCTCAGCGGATTGTAATCTTTGGTCTATGGCGTGATACTCCACGTTTCGCTACATTCATACTTGTTGAAACCCACTAGCTAGGAGCTTCTTCGTGCCCCGCTACTCATCGCTGTATCTTGGCCTGCTGCTGCTTGCGATCGGCCTGTTGCAGAGCGTGCCAGCGCCCACGCTCGCGCATCCAAACGCGCAGACTGATCATCACGCCCATCCTCCTGTCGGTTACCCGTATCCGCATGTGCATAGCCTGGTTCGCGATCCCGCTGACGATCGCCATATTTTCGCGCTCGGCAATCCCGACGCCTATGAAAGCTTCGACGGTGGCCAGACCTGGCAGATGCGCGGCGGTGGCGTGCCCACGGCGCACTACGCCCGGCTGATCTTCGAGCCCGTCAGTCGTCATCTGTGGTCGTATACGCCGGGTATCGCCGGGTTTCATCGCTCGACCGATAGCGGCTGGACCTGGCCGATGCTGACTGAGTTTTTGCTGCGTGATGTCGTCGCGCGCAATGTCGACGGCTGGCCGCAGCTCCTGGCGATCGCCCATGACCTGCGCTTTGTGGTCTCCGACGATGGCGGCGCGACCTGGAATGAGCGCGCTGTGCCCTGGGGCCTGGCCGGCGATGCGCGTTTGATGCAGCTGCCTGGCACCCCTGGAACGCTGATCGTCGTGGCGGGCGGCGCGACCTACCGTAGCGCCGACGGCGGCATGAGCTGGGAGCAGTACACAAGCTGGCCGCAAGATCTGACGCCTGTGCGCCTTTTCGCCTCCGCCGATCGCCCCGAGGTTTTTGCGATCGCCCATCGCGGCACATTCGATCCGCGTCCAGTCGGCAATACGCTGCTGCGCTCACGTGACGCAGGACGCAGCTGGGAAGCGGCGGGTGTCAGCGATACCTGGGCGGCTGTCGGTGCGCGCGGCGATCGCGTGGTGGCGGCTTCCTGGCGCGGCCATGTGTGGTATCACGACGGCGGCGATTGGGGGAGCGCGGACTCCTGGAAGCGCTGGTCGCTGGCGCTGGTTCAGCCGCTGCACCTGCGCGAGGACGTGAATCCGACGCCAACTGTTACCGATCTGCTGCCAGGGCCACAGGGCGATCTGGTTGCCAGCACGGTGCTGGGCATGTATCGCTCGGAGCGGGCTGGATTGCCGCTTGAGCTGCGTAGCCGCGGCCTGCACCCCACCGCCGCGCTGCTGACGGCTCCGATCGATCGCGAGATGGCACCAGAGGGCAGCCGCTTCTTCCCGCAGACCGGTCACGCGCTGGCGACACCCTTTCTGGCGGGCTGGGAGCGGCTCGGTGGATTGCGCACGCTCGGCTATCCGCTGACGGAGTCGTATCTAGAGCGCAACGTCGAGACCGGCGTCGATCAGCGCGTGCAGCTTTTCGAGCGCGGGCGTTTGGAAGAAGCGCCCGACGGCACGGTCATGGCCGCGCGCCTGGTCGTGGAAACGCTGCCGATCCAGACGTCTGCCGCGCCGGTCGCTGGCTGCCACTACAGCGCCGCGACCGGCCACAACATCTGCGATCGCTTGCTGCAAACCTGGTTCCAGCTTGGCGCTGAGTCCTGGCTCGGTCTGCCGCTTGACGAGGCGCAGATCCAGAGCGGCGTGCGCGTGCAGCACTTCGAGCGCGGACGCCTTGAGCAGCCGCTAAGCGGTCGTGGATCGATCATGATCGGCCTGGTGGGTCGTGAAGAAGCTCAGCGGCGGGGATGGTTACCATAGAAGAACAAAGAACAGGCAAACAAAGAACATAGGGAGTGGAGGAACAAAGAACAGGCAAACAAAGAACAAGGAAACTGGAGAATCAAGAACCGAGAATTGGTCTGTTCGATCGAACAAGAGAACAGAGACGCAAGGTTAAAATCCTTGTGTTCTCTGTTCTTTGTTCTTTGTTCTATTTATTCGTCCAACTGCTGCTGCATCGTGGCGACGTCGGTCGTCGGCAGGTTGCACACGAAGGAGCGGCAAACGTAGGCTGTGGGCTTGCCGCTCTGCTGCGGACGATCACGGAGCAGCGGTAGCAGCTCGCTGGCGGCTGGATCGTCGGGCTTGGCGGCGGCGACGATCAGGTTGGGCATAAAGCGCTGATCGAGCGCGGCGAAAAACTCTTGTGTCGCTTGCTGGGCCGGATCGCCGATGATCGCAACTTCGCGCGGCGTGGCCAGGGCAAAGTCGAGCGCGTTGAGCATCGTGGCGAAGGCGGTTGGGTAGCGCTGCAAGCCGCCGGTCACCAGCTCGATCGTCGCGCGGCCTCGGCGATCATACTCGGGATCGCCGATCAGCGCCGCTAACTGGAACAGCACGTGCGCCGCAACCGCGTTGCCGGAGGGTACAGCCTCGTCAAACAGATCTTTGGGCCGCGCGATCAGCGTCTCGTGCTCGTCGCTGGTCTGGAAGAAGCC
>JAFAYS010000918.1 GCA_019240175.1 Chloroflexota bacterium
TTCTCCGGCAGCGGATTCAGCGTCTTCGACAGCATCTGCCAGCTCTTGACAAAAATGCTTGGCTCGCCGGTCTTGGTGCGGAACGCGTAGCCACGCACGCCGACGATATCGCCCAGGTCGGTGGTCTCGGTGAAGAGCTTATAGTTCTCCACGCCCAGATCCTTCTTGCTCAGAAAGATCTGAATCCGCCCGTGCTCATCGGCGATATGCGCGAACGACGAGCCGCCCATCACGCGGCGCAGCATGATGCGCCCGGCCAGCGCCAGCGACTCCTGGCTCTCGACCAATGTATCGAAATCGGCAAGCACCTGTCGAGTAGTATGCGTCCGCTCAGTGCGCGGCGGAAACGGATCGACGCCGGCAGCGCGCAGCTGCTCGAGCTTGCCCAAACGTGTCTGCTGTAAATCGTTCAGTTCCATAGATTATCCTGCGTACAGCGCTGTATAAAACAAAAAGAACAAAGGTTGTAGCGTATTGCCAGCCTTTGTTCTCCTTTAGATTCTTTGTTGGCGCAGCTACTTTATCTTCACAATCGTAAGTTTATACGATCCACCAGGTGTCTCAACGTTAATTTTTTGGCGCACATGTTTACCCAGCAACGCTTTACCAACCGGCGATTCGTTACTGATCTTACCCATAGCTGGTTTCGCTTCGGATGAGCCAACAATGGTGTAAGTAATTTCTTCACCATCCTCTTCGCGCACAGTCACCGTCGAGCCAATGCGGACTTCTTTGCCGCCATTGCTGTCCTCGATAAGCTGTGCGTTATTGAGCATGTAATTGAGCTCACGAATACGGCCTTCGTTAAATGCTTGTTCGTTTTTCGCGGCTTCGTACTCTGCATTTTCCGAAAGATCGCCCAGGTCTTTGGCCTGTTTGATCCGCTCAGCGATTTCAGGCCGTCTGATGTCGATCAGCATCTTCAATTCTTCTTGAAGCTTGGCCTGGCCCTCACGGGTAAGATACACGGGCTTGTCGGTCATTGATTATCCTCGGTGGGGAAAATTGAAGAACTGAGAGTCGAAACCCTCAGTTAATATCTGCTGCGCTGCCCCCAGACGTGCGCACAAACGGCAGGGGTTGCCTGCCGTCCTGTTTATTATACGAGATCGGGCCCGGTTTGTCCACTAGCTAACCGGTCCAGGAGCGCACTAGTTCCTTCGCTCAGGGTGCAGGCGGCGCATCGTCGTCCGGCGCGGGAGGCGGATTCAGGATGCTTTGCAGCGTTGTCCAGAGCGGGCTTTGCATCATGCGCACCTGGTCGAAGCGGCCAAGATAGGCTTCTTCCGCCAGCGAGCGGTGGAGTTGCGCCAGCCGATCGCGACCTTGCGCGCTGTCGCGAAAAGCCTGATGTCGCAGCAGCAGCGAGATCTCGTTGCTTGGCGAGATGCGGCGATGATAGACTCGGTGCGGCACCCGCACATCCAGGCCCAGCATATCGCAGCGCCGGATCATCTCCTCATCGATCTTGAGCCGGTAGTCCAGGCCGGGATACGGCTTCTGGCCGTAAATATCGCGGTAGTAGGCCGAGGGCATCCGCGCGATGTAGCCCAGCATGTCGTCGATGCGCTCACGATGGCGCTCGTTGGGAATACCGAGATAATCCCAGAGCACAAAGTCCGCCCCGGTCGCCGCGATCTTGCTCAGCGTGCGCGACAAATGGTTGGTCGAGTCGGTCACGTAGGGCACGATCGGCAGCATCGCAAAGCCGACCGGAATGCCGGCACGGTGCAGCATCTGAGCGGCGTCCAGTCGCAACGACGGCGCAGGCGCGCGGCCTTCCAGCTTCTCGCTCAGCGCGTTGTCGGCGGTCGGCAGCGAGAAGATCACCAGGCACATCGCGCGCTCGTGAATCACCTCAAGCAGCCGCAGATCGTCGAGCACCTGCGGGCTTTTGGTCAAGATCACGGTTGGCTGGCCCAGCTGCGCCAGCACCTGAAGCGTTTGGCGCGTCAAACGATGCTCGCGCTCGGCGGGCTGGTACGGCTCGCTGAGGATCAGCCCGACCACATCGCCCGGATCGGTTTCTTCCAGCTCGCGATCCAGACGCGCGGCCACGTCGACGTAGGCGTGAACGGTCTCGCCCAACGGTCGGATCGTAGACAGCGCGAGGTCGCAGTACTGGCAGGCAAACTCGCAGCCGCCATAGGTGCCCATCAGGTAGTTCGACAAGAACAGCTCATTTGCCATCGGTCGACGGGCGCTGAGCACTGGCCCCGGCAGCCGCTCTTCAACATATGTCGTCATCGTTGCTCCGTCCCGGATCTCGCCAGCACCTGGAGGATCGACGCGTGGAGCAAGCCGTTGGAGGCAAGCAAATCTGGCTGCCACGGGCTGAACGCGCCGCCGCCGACATTGGTCACCTTGCCGCCGGCCTGCTGCACGATCAGCGCGCCTGCCGCGCCGTCCCACGGGCTGAGATGCAGTTCCCAGTAGCCATCGCTGCGACCGGCTGCCACATAGCACAGATCCAGCGCCGCCGAGCCCATGCAGCGCAGACTCTGGCACTCCAACATCATCGCCGTCGTTTCGGGCAGATTGTTTGGCTCACCCGACCAGCGATCGTAGGCGTAGCCGGTGGTGAGATAGCCGTGGCGCAGATCGTTGATCGCCGAGATACGCAACGGCTGACCGTTGACCTGCGCTTTGTCGCCGGCGGTTGCCGTGAAGCACTCATCGTGCGTGGGATCGTAGACGACGCCAAGCTCTAGCTGATCGTCGACCAGCAACGCGATCGAGACACAGTAGAAAGGCACGCCGTGCGCGTAGTTGTTGGTGCCGTCGAGCGGATCGATCACCCAGACCCAGCGCGAGCGTTGGTCGCGTCCGCCGCCCTCTTCGGTCACGATCTGATGCTCTGGGAAGTGCTCGGCGATTCGCGAGACGATCAGCCGCTCGCTGGCCAGATCCATATCGGTCACCAGCTCGGTGCGATTTTTATAGTTTAGCTGTCGATCGCCGCGAAAGCCTGAGCGCAGAACCGCGCCGGCCTCGCGCGCAACCGAGGTTATAAAATCAAGCATAGCTCGTATCGTTTAGCGTTAGATTGAAACAACGAACGCATTGTACCAGCAAACACCACGCAGCCTCCACTCGCTGCACGATCAACAGCACATTGAAAAATTTGCCATTTTTGACCTTTTTGTGCATACTATACAATCCCCCTGGCGTATCCCCAGCGCTGATTGTAGCAGCTGACTGATTGTGCAGAGCGGCGGCTGGAACATTCTATGCTGTAGGTACGTCTGTAGTGCAGTTCCTTAATTTTACTTACGGAGGACAACATGCGCAAAATAGCGATCGGACTACTTCTGCTCACGCTGACGGCGTGCGGCGGCGCGGCCACCCCGACTACTGGCAATGACTCGACGGGCGGAGCACCTGTCACGGGCGCGTCACCTTCCAGCATGCCGCTCGGATCACCTCCGGCGGGCGGCGATGCGCCGGTCTCGGGCGCGCCCGGCGGCGATCAGCTGATGGAAGTCGGCGATCTGGAGAAGAACGTGATGAATCTGCTCGCCACAACGACCGGCAAGCCCGCAGATACGCTCAAGCTTCAGAATAAAGAAGATGCCGAGTGGCCCAATGGTGGCCTTGGCTGCCCCAAAGAAGGCATGATGTACACCGAGATGATCGTGCCGGGCTACAAGCTGACCTACACCGACGGCGCGACGACCTATGAGGTCCACACCGATCGCTCGGGCAACAGCGCCGTCTGGTGCGACAACGGCGAGCCCAAGACTCTCGGCATCTCCTAAGACTCTCGGAACGATACTTGATGGACTGGAAGCAGTTGCTTCCAGTTCTTTTATTTAGAAGGAGTCCATATGAGCCAGAACGAGCCAGTTGTATTCCATGCTGTGCGGCAGCTTGCCGAGAGCTTGAGCTGCGATGAGCAGGCGGTCAATGTGGTCAATGTGGAGGAGATGGAATGGAGCGACAGCTCGCTGGGCTGTCCCAAGCCGGGCATGATGTATATGCAAGTGATTACGCCGGGCTACCGGGTGACGCTTGAGCATGACGGCCAGCGCTACACCTTCCACACCGATCGCTCCGCGCGCGTGGTGCGCTGCGAGCGGTAGCGGGTAGAGAACAAGGGAACAAACGAACAAGCGATCGTTTGAAACCTGTCCAGGGCGTGATAAATCACGCCCCTACAACCTATCTTGCTACACTCGCAAAGTCGTTACAGCTCGAAGCCAACGGCGCGCAGCAACTCCAGCGCGATGATCGAGTGACCCGGGGTGTTGGGATGGATCTGGTCGTCGGACCAATCCTGCGGCGTGGTGCAGTGCAACACGCGATCGAAGGCGGCCTGTGTACGCACCAGCACAGCCTCATATTCGCCCGCCAGCCGCCGCACAACTTCGCCATACCAGTCCATCTGACGACGCATCTGCACGCTGCGGTTGGGCTCGATCATGTACGGCTCCATGAGAATCAGCCGCGCCTTGGTTGCGGAGCAGGTGCGCTTGAGCAGATCGTGCAGGATCGACTCGTACTC